>JANJTJ010000040.1 GCA_024711145.1 Balneolales bacterium | reverse complement strand
GGTTTCGCGGTTGTCGATCTGCAGGCCGGGGAGGCCGGCCAGGCGGCGGTTGAGGCCGTCGCCGGCGTCCAGGTCGAGCCGGGTTTCGGACATGCGCGCCAGGGTGACCGCGGCAGGAAAGCGCCCGGCCGTGACCCGCGTGCGGGAACTGCGGATCTCGATGTCGGGAAGCACGGCGCTGGTGTCGGCCGGGGGTTGTGCCCAAGCCAGCGCCGTAAGCAGCAATACGGCGTACGTGGTCACCAGGAGCCGGAAGCGCCTCCGCCACCGCCGCCGAAACCGCCGCCGCCGGAGAAGCCGCCGAAGCCGCCGCCTCCGAACCCGCCACCACCGAATCCGCCACCACCACGACCACTGTTGCCCAGCACGTTGAGTGCCAGGTTGAGCAGCAGGATGCCATCGCCGCCGAGATGGTGCGACCGCCGGTATCCGCGCCCGCCACGCCCGCCGCCGCCTTTGCCGGCCAACAGGCGGATGAGCATGAAGATGATGATGAAGATGATGAAGGCGAAGCCTTGTATGGTTTCGCCGCTGAGTTCGCGGCGGGGGGGCACGGCCGTGAATTCGCCGCTGGCCAGACCCATGAGCCGCGCGGTGGCGGCCCGTAGCCCACCGGCCACGTCGCCCTGACGGAAAGCGGGGGTGAGGATGTCTCGGATGATGCGGCCGGCCTCGATATCGGGGATGGCGCCTTCCAGGCCGTAACCCACTTCGATGCGCATGCGGCGTTCGTCCCGCACGATCAGGATGAGCACGCCGTTGTAGCGCTCGCCCTCCCACATGCGCCACTCGTTGAACAGACGGCCGGCATAGGTTTCGATGTCGGCGCCGCCCAGGTTGGGCAAGGTGGCAATGGCGATCACATTGGATGTGGTGTCGCGGTAGGTGCGCAGGTCGCGCTCGAGCCGGTTCCGGTCGGCATCGGAGATCATGTCCGCGAAGTCGTTCACCATGCCGACTGGACGCGGCAGGTCCTGGGCCGAAACGGCCGTGCCGGCGGCGATCCGGAGCAGCAGGATCAGGATGAGGACGCGGTCAACGCGAAATCGCATCGGAAAGCTCGTTGTCGGCGGTGGAGATGGCGTCGGGAGGAAACTGGGCGGCGAGCACGTCGGCCACATCGGCCACGGCGTGCATCAGCCCGCCCTCCACATCGCCGGCACGGAAACGGGCGACCATGGCCTCGATCTCCCGTTTCCAGAAATCGGGTTCGGTGGCGGCGAAGAGGCCTTCGTCGGCGAAGATGGCGCAGGTGCGGCTTTCGAAGGCCACATAGATGAGCACGCCGTTGCGGCGGGCGGTGCGGTGCATGCCCAGCTTGGCGAAGACCTTCTTGGCCCGTGCGAGCGCGTCGCCGTCGCAGTCCGGTTCCAGAAGCACGCGGATCTCGCCGGACGTGCGGGCTTCGGCGGCCCGGATGGCGTCCACGATCCGGGCCTCCTGGGCTTCGCTCAGCACCTCTTCGATGCGCATCAGAATTGGACGGCAGGTGCGGCGTCGGAGCCTTCGGCGGCTTCGAAATAGGGTTTCTCATCGAAACCGAGCAGGCCGGCCATCAGCGAGGTGGGGAACCGGCGCAGGGCCGTGTTGTAGTCGCGTACGGTGGTGTTGAAACGGTTGCGCTCGGTGGAGATGCGGTTCTCGGTGCCTTCGAGCTGGACCTGCAGGTCGCGGAAACTCTGGGTGGCTTGCAGGGTGGGGTAGTTCTCGGCCACCACCATGAGGCGGGAGAGGGAGGAACGCAGGCCGTCCTGGGCTTCCTGGAACGCGCGAACGGCCTCGGGGTCGTTGAGGGCGTCGGCAGTAAGCTGGATGGAGGTGGCGCGGGAGCGGGCGTCGATCACGGCCGTCAGCGTTTCCTGCTCGAAATTCGCAGCGCCTTTCACGGTTTCCACCAGATTGGGAATGAGGTCGGCCCGGCGTTGGTACACGGTCTGCACCTGGCCCCAGGCCTCGTTCACACCCTCTTCGAGCGTGACCAGGCGGTTGTTTGTCGAGACGCCCATGAAGCCGAGCACGACGACCAGGGCGATGGCGATCCATTTGAACATCGTAATTATGTTAGTTTGGAAGTGCGAAGTGATAGGAAATTCTCATGCAAGATAGCATGATATCCCCGGTTAGGCCGATCTTCGAACCTACTACTTCCAACCTCGCACTTCGCACGGATGACCATCTTCTTCGACATCGACGACACCCTGCTGGACCATCGCGCGGCGGAGCGGGCGGGGTTGGCCCATGCGCACGCCGAGGTGCCCGGGCTGGACCAGGTGCCATTGGGCGAGCTGCAGGAGGTGTACCACGGGCACAACCGGCGGTTGTGGGAGGCCTACGGTCGGGGCGACATCGGCCGTGAGCAGCTCAGCCGCGACCGGTTCCGCCTGACCGCCGAAACCCTGGAGCTACCCGAAACCCTGGCCGACACCGCACGCCACATCTACATGCAAGCCTACCGGGAATCGTGGAGCTGGGTACCCGGCGCCCGCGAAACCTTGGAAGCCGTGTCCGCGCGCTACCGGGTCGGGTTCATCACCAACGGATTCAAGGAAATCCAGCAGGCCAAAGCCGAACGGTTCGGGTTGCGAGCCTACTCCGACCTGTATGTCATCTCCGAGGAAGTCGGCATCATGAAACCCGCCCAGGGCATCTTCGACCATGCCGCCCGGCTGGCCGGGGAATCGCCCGAAAACCTGCTCTATGTGGGCGACAGCTACGGCAGCGACATCGTCGGCGCCAAAGGGGCGGGGTGGAAGGCGGCGTGGTTCACCCGGGTGGAGGCGGCCTTGCTGCAATCGGTTGAGGTGCAAGCCGATCTGGTGTTTCAGGAATGGGAGGTTTTGAAGAAGTATTTGAATGTTGAATGAGAAATGTTGAATGAGAAAATGTGCCTTTTAAACAGTATGGATTACAGATAGTAAATAGGATTCTTATTTCAACATTATTCATTCAACCTTCACCATTATTCTTCTTCGTACCTTCTGGCCCATGAGCCACGCCCGCACCGCCTCCGAGCCCCAAGTCACGCTCGAACTCGCACTGGAACACGGCCTGACGGCCGAGGAATTCGCCAAAATCCAGGGGTACCTGGGCCGGGTGCCCACCTTCACGGAGTTGGGGGTGTATTCGGTGATGTGGTCGGAACATTGTTCCTATAAGAATTCGATCGCGGTGCTCAAGACGCTGCCGCGCACGGGTCCGGCCCTGTTGGTGGGCGCGGGCGAAGAGAATGCCGGCCTGGTGGATATCGGCGACGGCTGGGCCTGCGCCTTCAAGATCGAATCTCACAACCATCCGTCGGCGGTGGAACCCTACCAGGGCGCTGCTACCGGCGTGGGGGGCATCCATCGCGACATTTTCACCATGGGGGCCCGACCCATCGCCTCGTTGAATTCGCTGCGGTTCGGCTCGCTGGATTCGCCACGGGTGCGCTGGCTGCTGGATGGCGTGGTGCGCGGAATCGGCGATTATGGCAACGCCTTCGGGGTGCCCACGGTGGCCGGGGAGGTCTGTTTCGACCCCAGCTACGAGGGGAATCCGCTGGTGAATGCCATGAGTGTGGGCATCGTGCGGGTGGGAGAGACGGTCTCCGCCGTGGCCGACGGCGTGGGCAACCCG
>JANJTJ010000108.1 GCA_024711145.1 Balneolales bacterium | reverse complement strand
ATTTCTTCGAACCAACCCAGTATTCCTCGACCCTGTTGACCCCGGAATCATGACCACCATCACCGAATTGAAGCACCATGCGGGTGCCACGGTCACCCTGAACGGATGGGTGTACAACCTGCGCACCGGCAAAGGCATCGTATTCCTCATCCTGCGCGACGGCAGCGGCCTGTGCCAATGTGTGATCGCCCAAGACCAGGTGGATGAAGCCGTTTTCCTGGCCGCGGAAGGCCTCACCCAGGAATCGGCCGTTTCGGTGACCGGTACCGTGGTGGCCGACGAGCGCAGCGTGGGCGGGCATGAATTGCATGTCACCGGTCTGACGGTGCATCAGATCGCCGTGGATTATCCCATCACCCCCAAAGAACACGGGGTGGAGTTCCTCATGGAGAACCGCCACCTGTGGTTGCGTTCCCAGCGCCAATGGGCCGTCATGCGCATCCGCAACGAGATCATCTGGGCCATCCACCGGTTCTTCCAGGGCCGCGGGTTCGTGCAGATGGATGCGCCCATCTTTACCGGCAATGCCGTGGAGGGCACATCGACCCTGTTCGAAACCGACTATTTCGATCAGAAAGCCTATCTGACGCAATCGGGCCAACTCTATGGCGAAGCCATGGCCATGGCCCACGGCAAGATCTACACCTTCGGCCCCACCTTCCGGGCCGAAAAAAGCAAGACCCGCCGCCATCTGACCGAATTCTGGATGATCGAGCCGGAAATGGCCTTCCACGACCTGCCCATGAACATGGACGTGGCCGAGGACATGATGCGTTTCATCGTGACCGAAGTGCTGGCCAACCGCCCCGAAGAGTTGAAGATCCTGGGCCGCGACCTCAGCGTCTTGCGGAACATCACCAAGCCCTTCCCGCGCATCACTTACACCGAGGCGGTGGAACGCCTCACCAGCGAGGCTACCGACCGCCTGCTCACCACCATGGAAGAGGAGCGCAAGGCTGAGAAAGCCGCTTTGGAGGCCGAACTGCCCGCCTTGGAGAAGGAACTGGGCGGTGCCAAGAAATTCCGCAAGGTGCAGATCGAGAACCGCATCCGTGAGATCCGCGCCCGGTTCGAAGAAATCGAGGAGGATTTCCGGAACATCCCGGTCTGGCGGAAATCGGCCCTGGAGAAAAAATGGGGAGACGACCTTGGCGGCAGCGACGAAACCCTGCTCACCATGCAGTACGACACGCCCATCATGGTCTGGGGGTATCCGTCCGCCATCAAAGCCTTCTACATGAAGCGCGATCCGGACAATGATGCCATCGCACTGGGTGTGGACATGCTGGCACCCGAGGGGTACGGCGAGATCATCGGGGGTGGGCAGCGCGAGGAAAGCCTGGACCTGCTGCTCGAGCGCATCCGCGAGCACGAGCTGCCCGAGGAGGTGTTCGGATGGTACCTGGACCTGCGCAAATACGGCTCCGTACCGCATAGCGGCTTCGGTTTGGGCCTGGAACGTACGGTAGCCTGGATCTGCGGGCTCAAACACGTGCGCGAAACCATTCCTTTCCCACGCATGCTCGGCCGTCTGCATCCGTGAGCAAGCAGCAGGCACCGGACAGCCTCGAGGTATTCGAGAACATCCGTCGGCGGGTGGCTGCCCGGGACCTGACCCCCGTGTATGTGCTGGTGGGTGAGGAGAGCTTCTTCACCGACATCCTGCAGGACCATTTCACGGCCTTGGTGGACGAATCGCTGCGCGATTTCAACCTGGATGTCTTCTACGGCACCGAAACCCCCATCAACCGGGTTCTGGAGGCCGCACGCAGCTACCCCATGATGACCGACCGCCGGGTAGTGCTGGTACGCCAGTTCCTCCATCAGTTCGACCTGAGGGAACGGCCCCAGGACACCGATTCGGCCGGAAACCCCATCAAGACCACCGCGGAAGAATCCGTGCAGCTGCTGACGGCCTACCTGGAGCAACCCAACCCGTCCACCGTGCTGGTGCTCATCGATACCCGCACCCCCAACGGAAACACCCGCCTGGGCAAGGCCCTCCAATCCAAAGCCGGGAACAGAATCACATACGGAGCATTCAATGCACTGAGGGAGAACGACATGCCCGGTTGGATCGTCCGATGGACCGAACACCGGCATCCGGGTTGGAGCATGGAGCCCGATGCGGCACAGCGGATGTCTGCCCGGATGGGCCCCCACCCGGGGGCGGTGTCCACAGAATTGGAGAAGCTGTGTACACTGATTAGGACACCTCGGGCCATTACGACCGCCGACGTGGAGGCGAATGTGCCCATCACACGCGAATTTTCGGTCTTTGAGCTCAAAGACGCCGTGTTGGACCGGAACCAGGAGCGTGCGGCATTCATCCTGGAACAGATGTTGCGTTCGAGTGACTCAGACCTCGGTGAAGTATTCAAGACGGTCGGGTTCTTTCACAGCATGTTCACGAATCTTTGGGCCATCCATGGCCTGAGGGCCAAACGGGTACCGGACGACCAGATCTCCGGGCAACTGAGCCTGGGCGGAGGGTACTACTTCATCCTGAAGAAAGACGCCGACCGGTTCCGCCCACACGATTGGGCTTTGGTCTTCGAAGCCCTGCACGACGCCGACCGGGCGGCCAAAGGATTCGGTAACATGGATGCCGCAGGCATCCTGCACATGCTGCTGAAACGGCTCATCCGCGCCTGAAGCTACAGATCCGGGGTCTGGAACCAACCAGACACACGGATCATGAACACCCGCACCGCTTCCAGCTACGCCGCCCTCGCCGACGAAGACCTCATGGAACTCTTCCAAGGGGGGTATGAAGACGCGTTCACCGTCATCGTCACGCGTTACCGCGACCGCTTGCACCAGTTCATGTACCGGTACACGCACGACCACATGGACAGTGAAGACCTGGTACAGGAAACCTTCTTCCGGGTATTCCGAGGGCGGCATTCCTACGAGCGGATCGCCCGGTTCTCCACATGGATCTACACCATCGCCCAGAATCTCATCCGCAGCCGGTACAAACGGAATTCGCGCATGCCGGCGGTTTCGTTGGACGGCACCGATGCCGCCGAGGAAGGGCATTCCCTGGATCTGCCCGACAGCGCGCCCGATCCGGAACAGGCCACCCATGAGGCGTTCCTGATCGAAGCCCTGCACGAAGCGCTCCGGCACATACCCGTCGAGTTCCGCGAGGCCTTGATCATGCGCGACCTTCAGCAGCTCACTTATGAGGAAATCGCCGAAATCACGGGCGTGGCCATGGGTACGGTCAAATCGCGCATCAACCGCGGCCGCATCCGGTTGCAGGAATTGATGTCGGCGCATCTGCCCGAAGGAACCTACGCCGGAGTCTGAGGTAGAATCGGGAAATCCCGATACCTCATGATATTCACGACCCAAGGCCTGGCCTCCCACATCTGCGACTATGTGGAAGGCCGTATGGCGGATACCATCCGTCCCGCGTTCGAAGCCTTCCTGGCCCGCAACCCCGATATCAGGGCCCAGGTGGATCAAGCCATCGCCGGGCGTGCCTGGCTGCTCCGATTCCGCACCCGGTTAATAGCGGGCTAGCTCCAACAGCTTGGCCTCCAACCGCCCCTGCGGCAGCCAGGCCTGTTCCAAGGCCGGATGCGTGGGCACGGGTGTCTCCAGGCCGCTGCACCGCATGACCGGGGCATCCAGATGGCTGAAACATTCTTCGGCCAGGAAAGCCGCCACTTCCGACAGCGGCCCCATGAATCCGGAGGGTTCCTGCAGCAACAGTACGCGGCCCGTGCGCTTGGTGGTGGCGGCAATGGTTTCATGGTCGAGCGGACGCAGGGTGCGCAGATCGACCACCTCCACCGACACTCCCTGCGCCTTCATGCGTTCGGCGGCGTCCAAAGCCCAGCCCACGCCGGCCCCGTAGGTGATCACCGATACATCCGAACCGGGCACCAACACCTTCGCTTTGCCCAACGGTTCGTAGGGGATCTGGCTGAAGATGGATCCTTTGAGGCTCCGGTACAGCCGCTTGTGCTCGAAGAACAGCACCGGATTCCCATCGTGAAGGGCGCTGTGCAGCAGGATCTGCGCGTCCTCGACCGTGCCGGGCACCACCACTTTCAGTCCGGCATGTTGCATGAACCAGCCTTCGGGCGATTGCGAATGGAAAGGGCCCGCACCGGCACCGGCCCCGTGCGGCGATCGGATGACCATGGGCACGTCACTGCTCCAACGGTACCGGCTTTTGGCGATGTTGTTGATGATCTGGTTGAAGCCGCAGGAGATGAAATCGGCGAACTGCATTTCGACAACCGGTTTGAAGCCGTTGAGCGCCATACCGTAAGCCAAGCCCAAGGCACCCGATTCGATGATGGGGGTGTTGCGCACGCGCTCGCGGCCGTAGCGGTCCAGGAACCCTTCGGTCACTTTGAACACGCCGCCGTATTCGGCCACATCCTGCCCGATCACCAGGCGGTCGGGGTCGGCATCGAAATTCAGCATCAGGGTGTTCCGGATCCCATCGATGAAACGGCCTTCCGATGCCACCACCGGTTCCGACGCATCGGCCGGCCGGGTAGGCGCATACACGCGGTCGATGGCCAGATGCGCCTCCGGCCGAGGCTCGGGTGCCACCAGGGCGCTGTCGATGGCCGGTGAGAACTCGGCATCCGCGGCGGCACGCATGCGCTTGAAATCGTCTTCGGTGGCCCATCCGGCTTCTTTCAGGTAGGATTCCATCCGCAGGATAGGGTCTTTCCGGCTCCATTCCTCGAAGAGTTCCTTGGGCACATAGGCCGTGCCCGATGCCTCCTCGTGCCCGCGCATGCGGAAGGTCATGGCCTCGATGAGCACCGGCGTGCCGGTGGCCGCCGTGGTACGGGCTTCGCGTAGGGTGGCCAAGACCTCGGAGAGGTCGTTGCCGTCGATGCGGTGGGCCGGAATACCGTAACCGATGCCTTTGTCGGCCAGGCGTTCGCAAACGAACTGGTCGCGTGAGGGCGTGGACAGGCCGTACCCGTTGTTCTCGATCAGGAAGATGACGGGCAAACGCCAAACGGCGGCCAGGTTCACGGCTTCGTGGAAATCGCCTTCGGAGGTGCCGCCTTCGCCCGAGAAGGAGAGGGCCACACGGTCTTGGCCCCGCAAACGGGCGGCCAGGGCGTACCCGTCGGCCACCGGAAGCATGGCCCCCAGATGGGAGATCATGCCGATGATGTGGTGGTCCGGAATGCCGAAATGGAAGGAACGCTCGCGGCCGCCGGTGAACCCGTCGGCCTTGCCGAAGAGTTGGCCGAACAACGGGTGGTAGGGCACCCCGCGCGTGGTGAAGACGCCCAGATTCCGGTGCATGGTGAAAATGGGGTCGTCGGGCCGCATGGCCAGGGTGGCACCCACAGCCACCGCTTCCTGCCCGATGCCGGAGAACCATTTGGCCAACTTGTTCTGGCGCAGGAGCTTGAGCATACGCTCCTCGATGCGGCGGGGGAGGAGAAGGGCACGGTAGGCGTCGAGCGCGGCCTGGGGATTAGGGAAAGCTTCCGGATGGCGCATGGTGCGCGAAAAAAAGTGCGTATATTTGTGGTTCTGTGGCGAAGACGGTCTGACCGGACACCCGCAGCGAAAATGGGCGACCGGAAGACCAAAAATACCGCTATGTCGGGGTCCGAAAGTCCCTATTTTTCACACCTCACACATCCGTTTACTCTTAGCTGGTAGATACGAGAATTGAACATTTATGCCTGTTCCGTAGCGAACACCATAAACGCTGATTCCATCCACGCCGCTTCGGCTCCCGTGCAGTGCGACACTCCGGTCACCCGTGTGCCCGGGATGTCGCATTTTCTGTTTGCGGAAACGGGACATCACCTTTCCACCCTTTTAACCCGGTAAGGTCATGCAAGCACTCGGACGTCAAATCCTGGTCGAGTACTACGACTGCGATCCCGACATCATCAATGACGTTGCGGCTATCGAACGGATTCTGCTCGGCGCCACCCGCGCCTCCAATGCCAGCATCATATCCCACAACTTCCACAAGTTCTCCCCGCACGGAGTCAGTGGAACGGTGGTGATCGCCGAATCGCACGTGGCCATCCATACCTGGCCCGAGTACGCGTATGCGGCGGTCGACATCTTCACCTGTGGAGAAACGATCGACCCCTGGATCATCCAGGAGTACATCAAGGAAGAGTTCCGCTCGAAAAACATCTCCTCGATGGAGATGAAACGCGGGCTGTTCAAGGTCGGTCCGGGCGAAGAATTGCTCTTCAAGCCCAAAGACGCCGGCAACATCAACCTGCTCAACTGAGCAGGCCACCTTCATCCCGTATCTAGAACGAACATGGCCGTCCATTTTCCGGCAGGGGGACCTATGGTCCCCACCCCGAACATCTATCAACTCGTCAAGGGCTCCGGTGAAGGCCGCATGCCTCTCAACGCATTCGACCTGGCCCTGCTGAACGCAGGTGTGGGCGACACCAACCTGGTGCGCATGAGTTCCATCGTGCCTCCGGGTGCCGAGGAAGTGACCGGTCTGGTGCTTCCCAAAGGCGGTCTCATTCCGATCGCCTACGCCACCATTTCCTCCACCACTCCGGGCGAGACCATCGCGGCCGCCATCGCCGTGGGCATTCCCGAAGATCCCACCGAACCGGGTGTGATCATGGAGTTCGAGGATTTCAAACCCCTCAGCTACGTGGAATCCACCGTGCGCCAGATGGTGGTGGACGGGTTCGAGTACCGCAACCGCAAACTGAAGGCGGTCAAATCCCTGGGTATCGAACACACCGTGGTGCACACGGGCTCCGTGTTCGCCGCAGCCGTGCTCTGGTACAAGTAAGATGCCGTTCCAGTACCTCGAATACTACAACGGGACCACCGGTCTGAGCGTCGGGGTCAACCGGGTGCTGTTCTCCGAGCAGACTCCGTTCCAGAAGGTCGAGATCTACGAGACCGATACCTGGGGCAACCTGATGACCATCGACGGTATGGTGATGCTCTCCGAGAAGGACGAGTTCGTGTACCACGAGATGATCGCCCATACGGCCTGTTTCAGCCATCCGAACCCCAAGCGGGTGCTTATCATCGGTGGCGGAGACGGTGGTACGGCCCGGGAGGTCCTGCGCCACGCTTCCGTGGAGCATGTGGACATGGTCGAGATCGACGAAGCCGTGGTGCGGGCCTCCAAGCTGCACATGCCCGCCGTGGGTGCCTGGAACGACCCCCGCCTGCATGTGCTCTATGAGAACGGCCTGACCTTCGTCGAACACGTTCCGGTCAAATATGATGTGATCATCATCGACGGATCCGACCCGGTTGGTCCGGCCGTGGACCTGTTCAAGCAGGAGTTCTACGACAAATGCGCGGCCGCACTCACCGAAAACGGGGTACTCACCGTGCAGACCGAATCGCCCTTTGTGGAACATTACCATGAAAGCATGCGATCGGTGTCTCAGGCCCTGAAAAACACGTTCGCGCTGAACCGCCCCATGGTGGTGTTCATCCCGCTGTATCCGACCGGCATGTGGAGCCTGTGCTTCGCCTCCAAGGGCATCGATCCCTTGTCGGCCGAGGTGGCTGCCCGAGCCGAAGCCGGCATGCGGGTGTTCGGTTCCGAACTGAAGTATTACAACCCGGACGTCCACAAAGCGGCTTTCGCTTTGCCCAATTTCGTGCGTACCCTTTTCGGGTGACCGCACTCGTCCTGGTATTTCTGACCCTCGTGAACCAGGCGGAGCCCCCGACGCTCCGCCTGGATTCACCTTTCGCGCCGGCCGAAACCCCCTTTACGGCCGCATCCTGGAACCGCCTGCTCGAAACGGCCCGCGCCAGCCGCACCGATCGCGGCTATTGGCATGCGGTGGTCCGGGTCGATTCCATCGTGGTGGATTCCGCCGCCGGCCTGGTGCGCCCGTTCCTGGCGTTCGAAGACGGTCCTATGAGCCGCATGGCTGCGCTTCGGCTGGAAGGTGGCCGCCGTGTGCGGGCAACCGATCTGGAACGCACGTTTCGGGCGCATGCCGGCAAACCGGCCGACCGGAACCACCTTGACCGGTTCGAAACGGATCTGTTGGCCACCGGGTGGTTCCGGTCGGCCGCCGTAACGGGGATCGAAGGCGCGCCGGATGCGGCCCGCCTGGTGGTGCGTGTGGTGGAGCGCCCGTCGGCTGCTTCCGACGCGCTGATCGGGTACGCTCCCGGCGGTGACGGGTGGATGGGGTATTTCGACCTGGATCTGCGGCACACGTTCGGGGTCGGCACCTACGCCGGCTTCCGGTTCGAGCGGTTGCGTCCGCTCGAATCCAGCCTGGAGGCCCATGGGCAGGGCCGGTGGTTCGGTGCCGAGGCGCGGTTCTTCAATCAGGACACGACATACCGAACCACCGAAATCACCGCCTTGCCGAGATGGGAGTCCGGCCACCGATGGACCCTGGAGGCCGTCCTGGGGTTGCGCCATGTGCGGTCGGCGGTTTCTACCAGCACCGGTTTCGACGGCCTGGAACGACGCATCGGGCTGCGCGCGACCTATGCCGACGGCCAGGGCCTCCGCCTGGGCACGGAGTCCACCATCGGGCTTAGGGAAACACGGACCGATGCCTGGCGCACCACCACGGCGGCCTTGTTGGCCGATTGGGAACAGGGGCCCTGGGCGCTCCGATTGCGGGCGCGGACTACCGAAGCACGGGTACGCACGCCCGACCAGGCCTACCGCATTGGCGGCGCCGCCGATCTGCGGGGGTATAGGGAGGGAGAACTACGTGCCAACCGCTATGCATGGAGCGATGCCGAATACCGATGGGGGGCGGCCGACGATACCCAATTGTTCGTTTTCGCAGGTGGGGGCTATGCCGCTGCCGGGTTGTGGTCGGCGGGTTTCGGGTTCCGGTATCCCACACCCTTGGGCCGCATGGAGCTCACGTATGGGGGACGCGGTCTGGTACATGTGAGGTTGAGCGCCGGCCGATGAGCCGGTCGGCTCCCCAAACCACGGCCGCCAACAGCGCCAGCAGGGGGACGGACCTCACGGGGTCCCAGATCACCAGGCCGCCTATGGTGCCCAACACTGCACCCAGGTATTGGATGTACCGCAACTGGTCTATGGTGGCGTCCTGGATCAGACGTTCCAAGCGGCCCTCATCGTATTGCTGCAGGTTCCTGACCATGAGCCCCTTGAGGTCAATCCGATTCAGCACCTGGTGTACGGCCTCGATGATGCGGTCTTCCACGGTCTCCACATGGGGTTCCAGCTGCCCGGGCAATTGTCCTACCCAGGCATGCACCCGGTCGATCTGGGCTTCCACCAGTTCGGGCAACCCGAGAATGGCTTGGTCCAGGATGTGCATGGCTTGTTTGCCCCGCATGCGGCGGTAGGCGGAAAATGCGATGCGCTCGAGGCGGGTGTCGGCCATGGAGGCTTCCAACCGGTCCAGGGCTTGCCTGGACACCTCTTCGCGGAACGTGGTATCCTCCACGATGCGACGCACCTGCCCGATGAGGAAGCGGTTGAGGGTGTCGCGGGTTTCCGGTTCACTCATCCAATCTTCGGCCTTCAGGGAAGCCTGCCGCAGGTATTCGCTCAGGGCACCGGTTTGGCGCAGACGGTCCCGGATGGCATCCGGATTGATGAGGTTGCGGTCCACGGCTTCGGCCAACTTGACGGCGATGCGGTCTTTCTGGGCCGGAATGAGGCCTTGCCCCAGGATGGGTCGGCGTTGCTGGGGACGGAACAGCATGGTTACGGCGATCCAGTTGGTGCCGTAGCCGATCCAGCCGCTTACCGAAAGGATGCGGAGCAATCCTTCATGATCCCAAACGAAGGAAACCGCGAACAGGGCGGCCAGCAGGGGTGGAAATGCCCGAAGGAGCCCCATTCAATGGATGGTTTCGGAGCCGGAGAGACCTTTCTCGAATACGACTTCGGCCACCAGGGCCTTGATTTTGTCGAGCGGCGCTTTCTCCAACGACTGGAACATGATCTTTTCGATCACTTTCTCCAGGGATGCGGCATCCAGGATGCGTTCGTGCACCAAGGTGAGCAGGTATCCATAGGCCGCCGGCGAAATGAGCATGCGTTCGGCCAGATGCAACACCCGCGGGGTATCGGGCTTGAGGTCGTCGGGGCGGTAATGCTGCAGGATCCAGCTGTAGGCTGCGGAGATCTGGGCGGTATCCACCCCGAGCGTATCGGCTTGGATTTCGGCCAGACGTTCCCCTTGGCGCACCCTCCGCATGAGGGTCAGTACCAGGTCGAGCAAGTGGGCCTGTTGGGCAGACATGCGGATGGGTCAGGCGAGGTAGGAATCCTCTTTGTGGGTCATGGCGGCTTTATCCTCCGGTGTGGAGTCGTCGAATCCGATCACATGCAGTAGGCCATGCACGATCACCCGTTCGAATTCGGCCGTTTCATCCACCCCGAATTCGAGGGCTTGTTCGCGTATGCGGGGTGCGCACATGACCAACGAGCCTTCGAGGGCGTCGGTCACGCCGTCGTCATGATAATGGAAGGAGATGATGTCGGTCACGTAATCCCGACCGAAGGTACCCTTGTTGAGTTCTTCGATTTCGGCTTCATCCACATATACCAATTCGACCATGGCGAAACGGACGCCTTCGCCGGTTTCCACCGCATGGATGAGGTCGCGCACACGCGCTTCCGAAACGGGGATGGGGATGCCTGAATCGTTGCTCAGGTCGAGATGCAGTTCGGTGGATTCACTCATCGAATGTGAATCCTTCGAAATCGATGGTATCGGTGAGGGACAGGGCCACCACACCCATCATGAGTTCGGGAGGAAGCTTTGTGAAGTCGCCGTTCAGAAGTTCATCGGGCACATTGGCATAGAGGCTGCAACCGGCTTGTTTTTCGACGATGAGGCCGCTGGTCAGCCCGTTCTGTTTGCCGAAGAAGGTGACCTGGCCGAGCATGTCGCTGACCATGACTCCCGTGCAATTGTGCAATTGCAGGAAGGTGTTGGCGGCATAGACCGAAACCAGGTTCAGGTCGAAATTGATTTCCAGGGCGAGGCGTCGCTTGGTCTCGGGGTCGCGCAGCTCGAAACGGGCCACACTTCCGGTGAGTTTGACTTCGGTTTCCAGCAGGGCGGAAACCAAGGGGAGCGCGTCGCGGGTGAGTTCCTGTACCATGGTCGAATATAAGGGCGATCACTCGCCCATGATGCGTTGCACGTTGGCCGCGGTTTCGGCGGGATCGGTGGGGAAGGGGATGCGCCCGCCGGTGATGTCGTTGACCAGAACGGCGATTTCGGCGGCACCGGCGGTATCGCCGATCAGGAATCGGATGTGCTGGACGATCATGAACCGGCTCGAATCGAACGAGACTTCCCGGATGGCGCTGCCGCGGCGGTCGCTCAGGCTGCGGTGCCGGGTAACCAGGCTGCGGTCGGTGCGGTTGCGCTGGATGGCGGCTTCCAATTCGAGGATCTCGTTGTCCAAACGGTCCACGAATTCGATGTTGTTGCGCATGGATTTCTCCAGGGGCTCCAGGGCCATGTCGGCCAATTCGCCGGCACGCGCCTGCCCACCGTACTGGGCATACCGCAGGGCATAGGTGACCAAGGAGGTCAGGTCGCCCTGGATGGTGGTGAAGGGAATCTTCTCCTCGCCCCACTGGAGCCAGTACAGGGCACTGTCGGCCCGACCCGCCTGGGCCCAGGTCTGCGCCTGCCGGGTGATGATGGTGCGGTAGTTGTCCAACATGCGCCGGGTGTTCTCATCGAAATAGGCATCCGGATTGGCCACCTCGCGCAAGCGGAAGGTGTGCAAGCGCTGCCCGTGGATCACGGGATCCACATAGCCGAAGGGATCGTCGTGGCGGATGGGCACCACACGGAAGGCTTTGCCCTCCAGGCGGAAGTAGGGCTGCAGGTTCAGCTGCCCGTCTCCCGATACGGTGATGGCAAAATACACGGGCCGTTTCCACTGGTTGGTGCGCAGGATGTCGAGCACCAGGTCGTCCTGCACCCGGGTGTAGTGCATGCGCCGGCCGGAAGCGTCCGTGCCCAGGAAGTTGCCTTCGTAGTAGAAACGGACCGCATCGTCGAGTCGGTCGATGGGTACACCGAAACCGCCGTTGTTGGCACCTACTTCGGAGGCGAGCAGGGACTTGTCGACGGGAATCACGACTTCCTGGGGTGTCCAGAAATCGGTCGGGTTCCGGAATTCGAACTTGCGCTCGATGTTGCGGATCTGCTCGTCGGTGTAGGAGATGGGTACCGGCTCGGCTTCGTAGTTCCAACGGTTCTTCATCTGGTCGATGTACCAGGAGGTGTTGAGCAGGCTCAGATTCACCACACGCACATCCCGCCGGACGCCTTCCACATCCTGCAGATACCACAGCGGGAAGGTGTCGTTGTCTCCGTTGGTGAAGATGATGGCGTTGGGCGCCAATGAGTTGAGCAGGTTGTACGCATAATCGGGCGCCACATACTGCTCGGAACGGTCGTGGTCGTCCCAATTCTGGAAGCCCATCCAGACCGGCATGCCCACCAGCAGCAGCACCAGGATGAGGGCGGTGCCGGCCACGTGGTTCCAGTAGGAGCGGATGGTATGGATGAGGCCGGTTACCCCGATGCCGATCCAGATGGAGAAGGCGAAGAAGGACCCGGTGTAGGAGTAATCGCGTTCGCGCGGCTGGAACGGATACTGGTTGAGATACACGACGATGGCGATACCGGTAACCACGAACAGAACGAGCACGGCGGCAGCCCGCTTGCGGTCGCGCACGAAATGGTACATCATACCGAACACGCCGATCAGGAACGGCAGGTAGAAATACACGTTGTGCCCGGGCGTGCCCTTGTGGTCGCTACTGCGGAATCCGTCGGTCCAGGGCGCATCCTGCAGGTCCGAATCGCGGCCGATGAAGTTCCAGGCGAAATACCTGAAATACATGTGCCCCATCTGGTAATCCCAAAAGAAATCCAGGTCGCTGCTGTACTGGGCGTATTTCTCCAGGTGCCGCGGTTCGCGGGAGTACCGGCGCGGGAACAGCGATTCCTTGCTGCGGTCGATGGTGCCTTGGGCGTTGTCGAACGTGTTGCCGGTGAGCAGGGGGGTAGACCCGTACTGCTCGCGTTTCAGGTAGGAGATGAAGTTGCCGATGTTCTCCGGCGCGTTCTGGTCGACGGGAGGCTGGGTTTGCGCACGGATGAAAATGAGCGCGTAGCTGCTGTAACCGATCAAGATGACCGAATACCCCAGCAACAGGATGTTGGCCAGGCGATGGCCCCGTGTATGCGTGTGGTACAGGCCCCAACCCACCAGCACCAACACCATCAGGAAGAACAGGCCGGGCGAACCGAACTGTTCGGCGGCGCTGGGCAACCAGATGATGGTACCCGGATAGATGGCGAAGAAAATGCCGACGGATGCCGCTCCCATGATCAGGAAACCCATGACGGAGAACTCCCACTTGCGGAAGTACACGATCATGGCGGTGAAGAAGGTGGACAGCAGGCTGAGCAGGTGGACCCCGAAGGCCAGGCCGAACACATAGGCGATCAGGATCAGGTAGCGTTCGTGCCCTGGTCGGTCGGCTTGCTCGGACCACTTGAGCGTGAGCCAGACCGTGAGCGAAGTGAAGAAGAGCGAAACCGCATAGGTTTCGGCTTCGGTGGCCGTGATCCAGTAGGAATCCGAGACCATGAAGGTCATGGCACCGATGAAGGCGCCGCCGTACAGGGCCAAACGGTCGATCAGGTCGTAGCCGGCCGGATCGCCGTGGAACTCGCGCACGAAGCGCACGATGATCAGATACAGCAGCAGGATGGTGAAGGCGGAAGACACCGTGCTGACCATGTTGACCATGTAGGCCACGTTCTCCGGCGAGACCCACATGGAGAACAGCCGACCGAGCAGCAAGAGGAAGGGAGAGCCCGGGGGATGCGGAATCTGCAGCCAGTAGGCACAGGTGATGAACTCGGGGCTATCCCAGAACGGTGCCGTTGGGGGCATCGACAGCACATACAATACCAGGGATATCAGAAAGGAGAGACCGCCGAAGATTTTGTTCAGCGTGGTGTGGTCTTTTTGCATAAGCTTGAAAATACCGCAAAATCCCATAAACGCAGGCTTCAACCGCATGAGTCAGGAACAATTCAGCACCCGATGGGGCATGATCGTATCGGTGCTGGGCATCGCCGTAGGCACGGGCAACATCTGGCGCTTTCCGCGCATCGTGGCTCAGAACGGTGGCGACGACGGAGCGGGAGCCTTTCTGGTGGCCTGGGTGGTGTTTCTGCTGATCTGGTCCATACCGCTCATCATCGCGGAATATGCCATCGGCCGGTACGGTCGGAAATCGCCGGTAGGCGGGTTCATGGCCATGGGCGGGCCGAACACCGCCTGGATGGGTGCCTTCGTGGCCTTCGTGGCCATGGCCATCATGTTCTACTACAGTGTGGTCACGGGCTGGTGCCTCTGGTATTTCGGGAACGCCGCCGCCGGACAATTGCCGGGCGATGTCGCCGGCTCCCTGGCTTTCTGGGATGCCTTCCAGGCAGGGTGGATGCCGGTGCTGTTCCATGGGGTCGCCATGGGCGGCGCGGCCCTGGTGGTGCTGCGCGGCGTGAAAGCCATCGAGCGCGCCAATCAGGTGCTCATACCGTCTCTGGTGGTCATCCTGCTGCTGTGCCTGGTGCGGGCGTTGACCCTGCCCGGCAGCGGCACCGGCCTGGCCTATCTGTTCACACCCGACTGGAGCGTGTTGGCCGAACCCAAGACCTGGCTCGAAGCCCTCACCCAGAACGCCTGGGATACCGGAGCCGGTTGGGGACTCATCCTGACCTATGCGGCCTACATGCGGTTGAAAGACAACGTGACCTCATCGGCCCTGACCACCGCCATCGGCAACAATACGGTGTCCCTCATTTGTGCCACCATCATATTCGCCACGGTGTTCGGCATCCTGCAAGGGGAGATGTCGCGCCCCGAAATCCTGGAAGTGATGCGCAATTCGGGTCCCAACTCCACCGGACTCACCTTCATCTGGATGCCGCGCCTGTTCGCCGAAATACCCTTCGGAGGCATACTCAACATCCTGTTTTTCCTGGGATTGAGCGCGGCGGCCTTCAGTTCGTTGATCAGTATGGTGGAATTGTCGGCCAAGGTGTTCATCGACATGGGGGTGAGCCGGAAAAAAGCCGTATTGGCCATCTGCAGCGTCGGGTTCCTGCTGGGCGTGCCTTCGGCCGTGAACGGCGACGTGTTCGGCAACCAGGATTTCGTATGGGGACTAGGCCTCATGGTATCGGGGGCGTTCATCGCGTATCT
Organism: Balneolales bacterium; assembly: GCA_024711145.1. Lineage (GTDB taxonomy): Bacteria > Bacteroidota > Rhodothermia > Balneolales > HLUCCA01 > JANJTJ01. The sequence continues at coordinate 2,420 of JANJTJ010000108.1, read as the reverse complement.
GGCCATCCGGTTCGGAGTGGGCCGGTTCCGGGAAGAGGCGGTGAATGCCGGCAGCGAAGGCATGCGCAGCGCGCGCGTGCTCGACCTGCTGTTGAAATGGGCCATACCGGTACAGGTGGTGGTGCTGTTGGGCTGGTGGATCTGGCGTGCGGCCACGGAGTTCGCTCCCGACACCTGGTACGACCCGTTCGATCCGTACTCGGTAGCCACCGTGTTCGTGCAGTGGGGCATCCTGATGGGGGTGTTGGTCGCCTTCAACGGACGCTTGGCCCGAGCCACGGGGACCTGACGCCCTTTGTCGCATAATTGATATTATGTAAAGCAATGATTGGATGAAGGGAAACCCCCTCATCCGGCCAACCGGGCCAAGGTGCGTTTGACGGCCTCGAAATCGGGCAGGTCCCCCGCTTTTTCCAGAACTTCGGCATAGGCGATGCGGCCGGTGGCGTCCACCACGAAGGCGGACCGCTTCGATACCCCGAAATACCCGAAGAAGGTGTCGTACAGGGCGCCATAAGCCCGGCTGGCTTCCTTGTTGAAATCGCTGAGCAAGGGAAACGTGTACCCTTCCTGCTGTCTGAACTTGTTGAGCGTGAAGAAGCTGTCCACGCTGATGGCCAGCACCTGGGCGTTCAGCGATTCATAATCCTTCAGGTTGTCGCGCACGAAACACAGTTCCTTGGTACACACGCCGGTGAAGGCCAGTGGGAAAAACAGCAGTACGACGGGTCGTCCGCGGAACGAGCTCAGGCTCACTTCGTTGCCGTCGGTGTCTTTCAGGGTGAAATCTGGTGCGGCGGAGCCGATGGTGACGGACATGGGGCGGATGGTTTCAGGATTTGGATTTCGAAGGACCGTGCAGGACCAGATACCCGTGGGTGGTTACCACCACGGCGAGGCCGAACAGACCGGTACGCAACCAGGTGTACCATTCGGCCGGTGGGCTGGCCCATGTGAACCCCAACGCACAAGCGAAGAGCAGCATTCCGATCACGACCCGCAGATTCCGACGGTCGCGCGGGATGTGCAAGGCATGGATGGCGATGCCGATGAGGATGGCGCCGCCCTCGTACACGGCGAACAGCATTTCCTTTAGGACGAACGTATGGCTGACCAGGGCATGTGCCGGTACCAACAGGAACGGTACGAAGGTGAGCGTGAGCGGAAACCGAGTGACCAACGGTTTGGAATCCCGGATGACCATGCCCAGAGCGGACAACACGGATGCGATGGTGGAAGCGGCGAACAGGTCGTGGATCAAGTCGGGATTGATCGTATCGGGCCACCAGGGTGCGCGCATGACGGCGTTCAGCATGGCCGTGATCATGAACATGGCTGCGGCCAGCGCCACCATGCGGTTTTCCAGCAAGGCGGTTTGCCGTTGCAGCCGGAACAGACGCAGCACGGCATACCCACCGACTACGGCCAGAAACACATCGCTCCAATCGATCCCTTTGATCATGGTACCGGTTTGGCCAACGTGAGCAACCGATCGCCGATGTCGCGCAACAAGGCCCTCTCCTGCTCCACGATGCGTCGGCACAGATCCAGCAATGGCAATGTGTGCCCCTCTCCTACTTTCAACGGCCGGTTCCAGTCCAGGGCGGGGTCGGCCAGATAGCGGATCCAATCGGTACGCAAGGCGATCAAGGCATCCAGGGTGGCATCCAGGCCTTGCGGTTCCGCCACCGGCATGCGCACGCCCCTCACATGGGGGTCGTAGGCATCGGCATGCAGCAGGTACAGCCCTTTCAGCAGGTCCGTGATGCTCGGCAACGGGCCGGGCCGTTCGTCGAACGGCACCACATCGGCCAAGGGACGCAAGGCCCCCAGCTCATCGATCAGCCAGGCGAGATCAGCGAGCGTCCCGTGCATTCCGGGCTTCCAACATCTCCACCAAACTCAGGCTGGTTTCCCAGCGGGCGTCGCGGTTGCGCACGGAGTGGATGTTGTTCTCTTCCTGGAAGTCCCAATACTGCCCGAATTGGGCGTTCTTATAGGCACGGAGGTAGTCCAGACGGCCTTTCAGCTCCTCTTTCGGCACCAGCAGGCGGTCTTTGCCGAAGACGGCATCCTCGCGTGATTCAAACGTGATGTCGTACTCGGGGCTCATCACGATGGCTTCTTCGGGACACACTTCCTCGCAGAACCCGCAGTAGATGCACCGGAGCATGTTGATTTCGAAGAACTCGGGGTAGCGCTCTTTGGGATCTTCGGTCTCGGAGGCTTGCATGCTGATGGCCAAGGGCGGGCAGGCACGGGCACAGAGGCCGCAGGCCACGCAACGTTCCTTGTCATGGTCCTGCACCAATACCGGGCGACCGCGGAAAACGGGCGGCGGAGTCCATGTCTCTTCCGGATACATCATGGTCACCTTCGGCTGGAACATCTGCTTGAAGGTGTAGGCCATGCCTTTGACC
>JANJTJ010000127.1 GCA_024711145.1 Balneolales bacterium | reverse complement strand
ACGGCGGGCGGGTTCCGGCGCCCGCGGCGGCGGCGGTGGTGGCGGGGGCGATCGGTACCGAACTGCTGCTCGGCCGCCGCCTTTCCGGGCCGCGCTATGCCGCGGCCCAGGCGGGCCATGCGCTGGCGGTGATGGCCCTGGGGGCCCTCACCGCCAGCTGGCATGGCCCGCCCGCGGGGCCGGGGTCCGGCCCCGCGTGGGCGGTCGACGCGGCCGACACGCTGCGGTTCACGGGCACCGTGGTCCAGGCCGCGCCGACCGCCTCCGGCCGGGCCGCCCTCATCCTCGACCTCCCCGCCTCCGTCCGCCTCCGCCTCTCCGCCGACTCCCTCGACCTGTCCACCGTGCGGCCCGGCGCGCGGGTTGCGGCCGAGGTGCGGCTCTCCGATCCGCCCCTCCGCCGCAACCCCCATGGCTTCGACTACGGCGCCTGGCTCGGCCGCCAGGGCGTATCCGCCACCGGCCGCCTCGCCGCACCACCCGTGGTGCTCGAACCGCCACCCCGTTTCTCCATTGCCAACCTGCGGCATCAGGTGGCCGAAACCGCCCGTTCCCTGGTTTCGGCCGACCATCAGCCCCTCATCCAGGCCATCCTGCTGGGACGCAAGGCCGAACTGGACCCTGCCGACCGAACGGCCTTCGCCCGATCCGGCCTCTCCCACCTCATGGCTGTTTCCGGCATGCATGTGGGGTTTCTGGTGGCACCCGTCTGGTGGATCATTCCCTGGTTGTGGCGGTTCCGGCACGGACGCATCGCCTCCCTCATCCTGCTCGCCACGGTGCTCATCGCCTACGCCACCCTTACCGGGTTCACCGCCTCGGTGAACCGGGCGGCCCTCATGGCCCTGCTGTTCGCCGGCGCCCGGCTGTTCGAGAAAACCCAGGAACCCGTGAACATCCTGGCCGTGGCCGCCACCGTGCTGCTCACCGTCGATCCCGGACAGATCCACGACATCGGCTTCCAATTGTCGTTTCTGGCGGTGGGCAGCCTCATGACCGTACTGCCCGTTTTCAGAAACAGCATGCCCTACCGGCACACCCGCCGGTGGTATGGCAAACTGGCCCTGTTCCTGCTGGTTTCGGTTACGGTCCAGGTGGCCTTGTATCCGGTACTGGCCTGGCATTTCGGGGAATTTTCGGTGGTCGGTCCCATCGCGAATCTGGTGGGTGTGCCCGCCACCGAAGCCCTGTTCCTATACGGTTTCGCCGCCATGCCCTTGGCCGCATGGTTTCCGGAGTGGGCGCCGCTGATCGGGTGGCCGGCCGACCGCCTGGCCTGGTTGCTGCTATGGACGGCCGCCACCACCGCCGACTGGCCCGGTGCCTGGCTGTCCGTGCCACGTCCCGATGTGATGACCGTGATCCTGTGGGCGGCCGTGGCGGCTGCGGTCACCTCCTGGCCCCATCTGCGCCGGCGTTGGATCTGGGTCCGCATCGCGCTGGCATTGTGGGTAGTGGATGGCGTGCTCGACACCGCCGCCACCTTCATGCCGAAACCCCTCGAAATCCGTGTGCTGGATGTGGGCCAGGGCGACGCCACCCTCATACTGACCCCCGGTGGGCGCACCATCCTCATCGATACCGGTGTATTCGAACCCGGGCGCACCAGCGGAAAGGACGTGATCCTGCCCGACCTCTTCGCCCTGCGCATCCGCAAGCTGGACCTCGTGGTGCTTTCGCATCCGCATGCCGACCACACCGGCGGCATGCACGACCTGTTGCGCGGCATGCCCATATCCCGCATCGTGGTGAGCCCGTTTCCCCATCGCACCGCCCTGGAACTGGGGTGGAGGCAACTGGCGAAGGCACGCGGTGTGCCCGTCGAGAACGCCTTGCGCGGCACCGACATCAGTCCCGACCCGGCCTTGTCGCTGCTCGTGCTGCATCCGGGCACCCGGTTCCATGGCACCGATCCGAACCCGCATTCCGTGGTGCTGCGCCTCACCTATGGGTCCACCCGCTTCCTGTTCACCGGCGACGCCGACGCCGAGGCCGAAGACGAATTGGTAGCCATCTGGGACGATTGGTTGCAAGCCGATTGGTTGAAAGCGGGGCACCACGGCAGCCGCACCAGCAGTACCGACGTGTTTCTGGAAACCGTTGCACCCGACCATGTGGCCGTGAGCCTGGCCTGGCGCAACCGCTACCGGCATCCGCATGCCGAAGCCGTCGCACGGTTGTACCAGACCGGTGCGGATGTGCGTTTCACGAGTCGGGAAGGGGCCCTACTTTACCGGAGCGACGGAACCACCATCACCCGAATCCTTTGGCGGCAATGACGACGGAACGAATCCCCTTCGAACAGGCATTGAAACAACTCGAAGCCATTGTGGCGAAACTTCAGGATGCGCAAACACCGCTCGAAGAGGCGGTTTCCTTGTATGAAGAGGGAATCAGGCTGTCGAACTACTGTGCGGAGATCCTGGACGAAGCCCGGTTGAAAATCGAACAGGTGAATCCGAACCCGAGTCCATGACACACCCATCCGCTGTTCCCGGCCCCTTGTTGGCCACGATCCGGTCGCCCGAAGACCTCCGGCGTCTGCATCCCGACCAACTGGACGACCTCTGCGCGGAACTGCGCGATTACATCATCGATGTGGTGAGCGTGCACGGCGGCCATTTCGGGGCCAGCCTGGGCGTGGTGGAACTCACCACCGCCCTGCACTACGCCTACAATACCCCCACCGACCAATTGGTATGGGATGTGGGCCACCAGGCCTACGGCCACAAGATCCTGACCGGCCGCATGGACCGGTTCGAGACCAACCGGAAATACGGAGGCATCTCCGGTTTCCCGAAACGGTCCGAAAGTCCGTACGACGCCTTCGGTGTGGGCCACTCCAGCACCAGCATATCGGCCGCATTGGGCATGGCCGAGGCGTTCCGCAAAACCGGCAGTACCAACAAGGCCATCGCCGTGATCGGCGACGGTTCCATGACGGCCGGGCTCGCCTTCGAAGCCCTGAACAACGCCGGCGCACTCGGTAGCGACATCCTGGTCGTGCTCAACGACAACAACATGTCGATCGACCCCAACGTGGGTGCTTTGAAGGAGTACCTGGCCGACATCACCACCAGCAAGACCTTCCACAAGATCCGCAACGAAGTATGGGATCTGCTGGGCCATTTCAAAGGCGCCGGCACCAAACTGCGCAAAGTGGCCAGCCGCCTGGAAACCGTGCTCACCACGGCCCTCACGCCCGGCGGCCTCTTCCGCAGCCTCGGATTCAAATATTACGGACCGGTGGACGGCCACAATGTGAAAGCCCTCGTCCGCATTTTCGAAGACCTGCGTACCGTGCCCGGCCCCAAGCTGCTGCATGTGGTCACGGTGAAAGGGAAGGGGTTCGCCCCGGCCGAGCGCGACCAGGTGAAATGGCATGCTTCGGGCAGTCCCTTCGACAAAGTGACGGGCGCCTCCCTGGCACAGAAGCCGTCGCGACCTACTCCCCCCAAATACCAGGACGTCTTCGCAGACACCCTATTGGACATCATGGACCGGGATGAGACCGTGGTCGGCATCACGGCGGCCATGCCCAGCGGCACCAGCATGCTGAAAGTGATGAACCGGTATCCCGACCGCGCCTACGACGTGGGCATTGCCGAACAGCATGCCGTCACCTTCGCGGCCGGCCTGGCCACCCAGGGCATCAAACCCGTGGTCGCCATCTATTCCAGCTTCCTGCAGCGCGGGTACGACCAGGTGGTGCACGACGTCTGCATCCAGAAACTGCCGGTCCTGTTCGCCATCGACCGGGGCGGCTTGGTCGGTGCCGATGGGCCCACCCACCATGGGCTGTACGATCTGGCCTACCTGCGCTGCATACCGAATATCGTGATCGCCTCGCCCCTGGACGAACACGAGCTGGACGGCATGTTGCGGGCGGGCATCGCCTACCGGGACGGCGCCTTCGCCGTGCGCTACCCGCGGGGCGAAGCCACCGGCACACCGGGTACCGGAATACCGGTGCCCATACCGATCGGCAAGGGACGCGTCATGCGGGATGGGAACGATATCGCGGTGCTGAGCTTGGGAGCCATAGGCCGGCATGTGGAGGCCGCCTTGCCACTCCTGGATGCCCGGGGCGTGGAAGCCGCCTGGGCGGATATGCGGTTCGTGAAACCGCTGGATACGGATCTGATCGACGAGCTGGCGCGCACGCACCGGCATATCGTTACCGTTGAGGACGGCACCAGACTCGGTGGCTTCGGTTCGGCGGTGGCCGAACATGTGGCGGCCGCGCATCCGGGCGTAGGGGTGACCATCCTGGGTATCGAAGACCGCATCGTGGAGCACGGGTCGCCCGAGGAGCTGTATCGGGAAACCGGGTTGCATGCCGAAGGCATCGCAGTGGCGGTGGAAGCCGCGGCCGAGCGGGTCAGGTACCGGCAGCCGATCGGATGAGCTGACGGGCGCTTTCCAGGGCGGCGTCTGTCACGGCGCTGCCGCTCATGAGGGCGGCCGTCTCGGCAACGCGGCCGGCATCGTCCAACAAGCGCAGCCTGGAGACGGTGCGGTCGCCTTCCTCCACCTTTTCCACCCGGAAATGCCGGTGGCCTTGGGCCGCGATCTGCGGTTGATGGGTGATGGCCAGGATCTGGCACCGTTCCGACAGCTCCCGCATGCGTCGGCCCACCGCTTCGCTCACGGCACCGCTGATGCCGGTATCGATTTCGTCGAACACCATGACCGGCAGGCGTTGGTCGCGTGCCACCACCCCTTTGAGCGCGAGCATCACCCGGCTGATCTCACCACCCGATGCGATCTTGGCCAGCGGTTTGGGGTCTTCACCCTTGTTCGTGGAGATGCGGAAGCGAAGGCCGGATGGACCCGCCTCGGAGGCTTCGGTCGGTACGGTTTCCACTACCATGCGGGCATGCGGAATGCCCAGGCCCGCCAGTCCGTCCACGATGGCGGCGGCCAACGCGTCGCCGGCCTTCAGGCGGGAACGGGTCAGTGTGTCGCCGGCCTGGTCCATGCGCTGCCTGGCGGCGGCCAGGGCTTCTTCGGCCCGTTCGATCTCCAGCTCGAAATGGTCGGCGAGGTGCAGTTCTTCAGCCAACTCGGCCTGCCAGGCCACGAGCTCGGCCGGGGTCCGGCCGTATTTCTTCTCGAGGCGGCGCCATTCGGCCTGGCGCCCGCGCAACTGCTCCAGGCGGGCCGGGTCGTGCTCGATGCCGGCACCGTAGCGGTCGGCTTCGCGAACCACTTCTTCCACGCTGATGCGGGCCGCCTCGATTTCGGCCCGGTAGCTGCCGAATCCGGGCTCGATGTCGGCCAGGGTCTCGAGCAGGCGCTCCAGGCGCCGGAGCAGGTCGGCGGCGTTGGGCTCGGCATCCATGCCGAGCTGGCGGATCTCTCCGGTCAGCCGCAGGAGGTCGTCGGCCGAATCGAGCCGCTTCATTTCGGCGGCCAGGGTGTCCCATTCGTCGGGATCCAACCGTGCGGCTTCCAACTCGCGCAATTGGAATCGCATGAGCTCCTGGCGCTGCCGGAGGTCCGCCTCGCGCCGGCGCAGGTCTTTGAGACGGGCGGCCGCCTCGGTACAGGCGGCCCAGGCGTCGGTCCACGCCCGGCGCGCAGGAACCACCTCGGGCAGGGCATCCACGGTTTCCCGATGGTGCTCCTCCCGCAACAGGAGCTGATGGTCGTGCTGGCCGTGCAGGTCCACCAGCCTCTCCCCGATGCGCTTGAGGGTTTGCACCGTGACCGGTGTGTCGTTGACGAAGGCCCGGCTGCCCGATTCGCGCACTTCGCGGCGCAGGATCAGGGTGGCGCCGGCCTCGATGTCGGCTTCGCGCAGGAGGGCGTCCAAGACGGGGTCGGGCGCCCGCTCGAATTCGGCCTCGGCTATGGCTTTCGGCGCACCCCTACGGATCACGTCCGTGTCGGCACGTTCGCCCAATACGAGGTTCAAGGCCCCGATCAGAATGGATTTGCCCGCACCGGTGGGGCCGGTCAGTATGTTGAGCCCCGGCCCGAACCGGATGTCGAGCTCGTCGATGAGGGCATAATCGCGGATATGGAGGGTTGCGAGCACGCGGGAAATTACGCATCCCCCATCGGCGCTTCCCGAAGTTTTTGTCCGGAAAACAGCACGGAAATGGTTAATTTTCCGGTTCTTTTCCGTTCAGATCCTACCCAGTCTCCATGCCCCTCACGCCCGAAGAACAGCCCGGCGTTCCGGTTCCGGTGATGCCCCTGCGCGACACCGTGATTTTCCCACACACCATGTTTCCTGTGTTGGTGGGCCGCGAGTCCTCCCTGGCCGCCGTGCGCGTGGCCAACGAGGGCGATAAACAGGTGCTCCTGCTCACGCAGATGTCGCCCGATGTGGAAGATCCGACCATCACCGACCTGTACGATACCGGCACCTTGGCCACGATCGCGCAGGTGCTGCATCTGCCCAACGGTATGATGAAGGTGTTGGTGAACGGTACCGCCACCGCGAAGGTGGAATCGGCCACCATGACCGACGGCATGCTGGCCGCCACCATCCGCGTGGTGGAGGATTCCACCGAGGCCGATGCCCGCATCATGGAGGCCCTGATCCGCAAAACCCGCGAACGCTTCGAGAAATACATCCTGGTGAATCCGGATCTGCCGGAGGAGATCCTGCTATCCTTCAACCAGATCGACGAACCGCGGAATCTGGTCTATTACATGGCGTCCTACCTGGACCTGGACGTGGAGGAGAAGCAGCAACTCATCCAGATCGAATCGTTGGAGGGCAAGTTCAAGGAGGTATGGAAATACCTGACCAGCGAATTGCAGATGTTGGAGGTATCCAACGAGATCACCGAAAAGGTGCAGGAGGAGATCCAGGAATCGCAGCGGAAATACTTCATCCAGGAACAGATCCGGGCGCTCCAGGATGAGTTGGATGAGGAAGGGTTCGCCGATGCGGAGCTGGCCCGCCTGAAGGAGCAGATCGACAAACTGCCGATGAGCGAGGCCGCCCGCGCCAAAGCGCTGGAAGAACTGGACCGGCTGAAGAAGATGCCGCAGATGTCGCCCGAGTACACGGTTTCGCGCAACTACATCGACTGGTTGGTGGCCATGCCCTGGGGGCAACGGACAGAGGACCGCCTGGATGTGACCGCCGTGGAAACGTCGCTGAACAATGACCACTACGGCCTGGAAAAGCCCAAGGAACGCATTCTGGAACACATCGCCGTGCTCAACCTGGTAGGTTCCATGAAAGGGCAGGTGCTGTGTTTCGTGGGTCCGCCCGGAACCGGCAAGACCTCCCTGGCCAAGTCGATCGCCGACGCCATGGGCCGCAAGATGGTGCGCATTTCGCTGGGCGGGGTGAACGACGAGGCCGAGATCCGAGGCCACCGCAAGACCTACATCGGATCCATGCCGGGCCGCATCATCCAGAGCATCAAGAAAGCGGGTACCATGAACCCGGTCATCATTCTTGATGAGATCGACAAGCTGACCAACGATTTCCGCGGAGACCCCTCCTCGGCCGTGTTGGAAGTGCTGGATCCCGAGCAGAACGACACCTTCAACGACCATTATCTGGATGTGGACTTCGACCTGTCCCAGGTCATGTTCATCACCACGGCGAACGTGGCCAGCGACATCCAGCCGGCCCTGCTCGATCGCATGGAGCTGATCAATCTACCCGGGTACCTCGAACACGACAAGGTGGAGATCGCCCGCCACCACATGATTCCCAAGTTGCTGAAAACACACGGCTTGCAAGATGCCGGTGTGGTGATCGAAGACGACGCCGTACGCGAAGTGGTGCGCCATTACACCGCCGAAGCCGGTGTGCGCCAACTCGAGCAGCAACTCTCCGCCGTGATGCGCAAATTGGCCAAACAACTGGTGACCAGCGGCAAAGGCACCACGTTGGAACCGGTGACGGTGGCCCGGGTGCACGAATTGCTCGGGGTGGAACGCTACCGCGACCGCGAGATCGACAAACGCGACCGCATAGGTACCATCAACGGCCTGGCCTGGACCAGCACGGGCGGGTCCATCCTGCCCATCGAGGTGGCCGCCATGAAGGGCAAATCCAAGCTCACGCTCACCGGCTCCCTGGGCGACGTGATGAAGGAATCGGCCATGGCCGCGCTCACCTTCATCCGGGCCAATGCGGCCGAAATGCGCATCCCCGAAGATTATTTCGACCAGCACGAAATCCACATCCACATACCGGAAGGCGCCATACCCAAAGACGGTCCCAGCGCCGGCATGGCCATGGCACTGGCCATCCTCTCGCAGGTTACCGGGCGGCCCGCCCGCCACGATGTGGCCATGACAGGCGAAATCACCCTCAGGGGCGATGTGTATGCCATCGGCGGGTTGAACGAGAAACTGTTGGCCGCCCAACGCAACCGCATCGTGAAGGTGCTCATTCCGAAAGACAATGAGCGCGATCTGGCCGAAATTCCGGCCAAGGTGAAGGAAGGCCTGACCATCGTGGCCGTCAACACGCTCGACGAAGCCTTGCCCCACGTATTCCGTTCGTCCTCGGTAGGGTAAGTTCGGTCCCGTTTTTCCGCATTTCGTCCCAACATGGGTGGTGGAAGGTCGTATTCGGCGCTTCCATTCCCGTTAATGTGGAAATTCAGAGCCCATATCGCCGCCGCGGCCGCCTTCGTTGCGGTGTACAGTCTGGGCCAGGCGGCCCTGCACGGGCTGGCCGGTTCGGGCGATTTCACGCTCGCGGCCTGGCTGCGATGGACCCTGCTTGAAAGTCTGACCATGACCGGGTGGGCCTTGTCGGCGGCCGCCCTGGTGCTGGTATCCGACCGGTTTCCACTGCAGGCATCCTACGACCGGGCCATGCACCTGGCCGTACACGGACTGGTGACAGGGATGGTGTTGGTCGCCATTCCGTTCGCCCGGGGCGGTTGGGCGGCCGTACTCGATGATTTCGGCCTTCGGTTGTTGTTCGTGGTGGCGGTATATGCGGCCTACCGGCTCACCCGCCTGGCGGCCGAAGCCCGCGACTTGCAGCGGAAAACCAGCACCCATCGTTTGGAGATGCACCGCATGGCCTATGCGGAAATGGCGGTCCGGGTGCAACCCGCCCTGTTGCTACGCACGCTGCGGCGCATAGAAGTGGTTGCGGCGGACAACCCCCGGGCGGCAGACAGGGCCCTGGCATTGTTCGGTGAGTTCCTGAGGCACGTGTTGCGCAGCCTGGACGGCAAACCCACCACATTGGCCGCGGAAACCGACCTCATCGGGCGGTACACCACCCTGATGCGCTTCTGGAATGAGGATATCCGATTGCATGTGGATGTGGAACCCGGTACCGAATCCGTCCTGTTGCCACCCGGTGCGTTCTGGTTGGGATTTGTGGAGCGGGTGAGCGATACCGCCGAACAGGCGGGCCAAACGGTGGAAGGGATCCGCTTGGAGACCCGGAAGGAAGGCAATCGGGTGCGATGCGGCATCCGGGTGGATGGCATACGGCTGGGCAACGCCGATTTGGAAGCGTTGAGGTCCGAGTTCGCCCTGCACGAAATGGACGAAGTGATGCGGAGAACCGTCGGGGCCCGCATCGGGGTACGCATGGTGCAGGCCGGCGACCGCAGCGTGCGGCTGGAGTCGGTGGTGCCCGTACGCACGGAGGGTGCCGCATGAAGGAGGCGTTGGTTCGGGCCGCCGCATGGGCCGCCGTAGCGGGGGGGACGTTGTTCGTTCCGGCCGAGGGGCGTGCCCCGCTCGGCTGGGCCGATGCGGCGGCTTTGGGTGCGGCCTGGGCGGTGGTGCTGCCGCTGGTGCTCCACCGCCCGGGCCGCACCCGCCGCATGACGCCCGGCGTGCTCGCCGGGCGCATGTCGGCGGCCTGGGTCCTGTTCTGGGCCGCCATGGTGCCGGCGGGGTGGGTGGCGCTGGGCACCGACCCCGCCGGCACCATGGCACGGTATGTGGATGTGGTGGGGCCGCTGCCGGCCTTGTTGGCCTTCGTCACCATCCTCATGGAGCAATACCTGGGGTTGCACAAACGCTACCGGTTGCTCGAACAGACCGCGAACGGCTACAGGCATCGGGCCGGTGAGCTGCGCATCCGGGCGTTGGTCATGCAACTGCATCCCCATTTCCTGTTCAACGCCCTCAACAGCGTGCGCACCCTGCTGGCCATGCGCCCCGACGATGCCCGTGCCGTATTCCAGCGCCTCATCGGCTTGCTCGAGCGCACATTCACCCATGGGGCCAAAGGCCTCATCCCCTTGGCCGACGAGATCGCCTACCTGCGCGAATACGTCCGCATCGAGCAGGTGCGGTTCGGCAACCGCCTCGAACTGCGTGTGGAGGTGCCCGTGGACCTCAGGCCCGTACCGGTGCCCGCCCTCATTCTGCAGCCCCTGGTGGAGAACGCCGTCAAATACGGCATCGCCCGCCGCAAATCGGATGGGGTGATCACCCTGAGGGCGGCGGCTTCGGCCGGTCGCATCATCCTGGATGTGATCGACAACGGCCCCGGGCCCGATTCGAACAAAGCCGAAACCGGAACCGGCATCGGGTTGTCCAACGTACGCGCCCGGCTTCACCATCAATATGGTACCGACATCCGCTGCCAACTGACCGATGGCCCGGATGGCGGTGCCCTGGCCCGCATCGAATTTCCCCTAAATCACAGTCAACACGTCTCATGAAACGCATCCGAACCCTGATCGCCGACGACGAACCCCTGGCCCTCGAGCGCATCCGTACCGCATTGGCCGCCGAACCCGCCTTCGACCTGGTGGCGGTCTGCACCGATGGCGACGACGCCCTCGACTCCATCCGGCAGCATCGTCCCGACGTGGCCTTCCTGGACATCGACATGCCCGGAAAGAACGGGTTCGAAGTGGTCAAAGGCCTGGAACCCGACGAAACCCCCCATGTGGTGTTCGTCACCGCCTTCAACGATTATGCCGTGAAAGCCTTCGATGTGCACGCCATCGATTATCTGCTCAAACCGTTGGACCAGGACCGGTTCAACCTCACCGTAAAACGGCTCAAGCAGCTCATGGAAAGCGCCGATGCCGACGATTACTCCGACCGGTTGACCGAAGTGGTGCGCACCGTGGAGGCCCAGCGTCCGTTGGCCGACCGCATCATGGTGAAAACCGACGGCAAGCTGCTGTTCCTGAAAACCGACGAGATCGATTGGATCGATGCGGCCGGCAACTACGTGCAACTGCACACGGCCGACAAGACCTACCTCTCGCGCGACACCATGAACAACATGGAATCGAAGCTCGATCCCAACCGGTTCCTGCGCATCCATCGGTCCACCATCGTGAACCTGGACCGCATCAAGGAGATGCAACCCTGGTTCCATGGTGAGTACCAGGTACGCTTGACCAACGGGACCAAACTGTACATGAGCCGCAGTTACCGCCAGAAGATCGATGTGTTGATGAAGACCCCCGGCTGAGGCCGGTTCGTCACGCGGGGTTGCATCCCGTCCCATATGCGTTCCGGTCGGAAACCGAGGCGAATAGCTTCGATCTCCACCCTCATACTTGACAACCGGAACACATCTATGACATTCAGAACCATCCTTGTCCTTTTGGCCGTCATCGGCCTCGGAACGGTGGGAGAAGCCCGGGCGCAAACCGGCAGCTTGCGCGGTACCGTGAAGGACGCGGTTACCGACGAGCCGCTCATCGGAGCAACCGTTTTCCTGCAGGAGAACGGCCGAGGCGCTTCCACCGATATCGACGGCAACTACGAACTCCTCCTGCTGCAGAGCGGCACCTACACGGTGCGTGTTTCCTACGTGGGATACAAAACCCGCACCTACACGGTGACCATCGGAACCGGAGCCGCCGTGCTGGATCCGGGGTTGGACCCCGACTTCCTCGGTCTGGAAGAAGTGGTGGTTACCGGAACCGGTTCCGAAACGTCGGTACGCCGGTTGGGCATCAACGTGGAGTCGGTAAGTTCCGACAACATCCTGACCGCACCGGCCTTCTCGCTCGACCGCTCCCTGCAGGGCAAGGTGCCCGGCATGCAGGTGGTGGCCGGCGGCGGCCCCGGGTCGCCCTCCCAGATCATCCTGCGCGGGATCAACACCATGGGCGAATCGCGCCCCATGATCCTGATCGACGGGGTGCAGGTGGATGCCTCCAACTACTCCATCGGCTTCACGGCCGACCAGAGCTCGCGCCTGGCCGACATCGATTTCAGTGATATCGAGCGGGTCGAAGTGGTCAAGGGAGCCGCAGCGGCCACCCTGTATGGTGCCCAAGGCGCCAACGGGGTCATCCAGATCTTCACCAAATCGGGCCAGAACGGCGCCACCCGCGTCAGTTTCAGCACCGGGGTGCAGTTCGACCAGCTCAACATCAACGACAACGTGCGGGTGAGCAAGCTGCACAGCTACCAGACCGATGCCGAAGGCGACATCGTAGGGCTCACGTTCAACCCGAACACCGGTGTGTGGAACGTGCCTGCCTTGCCGGCCAACACCATGCACGACAACGCCTACAACGAAGCCATCTACGACAACCTGGAGGGGTACTTCCGCACGGGCATGTCGTCTACCAACAACCTGAGCATCTCGGGCGGCAGTGCGGGTACCACGTTCCTGTTCTCGGCCAACCATGTGGGCCAGGAAGGTATCGAAGAAGGCATCGGGTACGAGCGTCTGAGCATCCGTTTCAACGGAGACAAGCAGATCCGGCCGGACCTCAAGATCGCGGTACGTTCCAATTTCATCAATTCGGACCGGACCGGCATCACCGAATCGGGCGACAACATCGAATCGGGGCTCAACTACATCCTGCAGTTGCCCCCCTTCATCAATGCGCAAGAGCGTAGCCCCGACGGCTTCTACCGGCCCAAACAGGAATCGGGCAGTGTGAGCACCAACGGCCTGTTCATGAAGCAGATCTCGGACGTGAGTTCGGAGAACAACCGGTTCATCGGAAACTTCAACGCCAACTACACCCCGTTCCGCTTCCTGGAAGTCGATTACAAATTGGGAATCGATTACTACTACTTCCAGTTCGACCGCCTGCAGCAGAACGCCACCCGGTTCGAGGACGAATCGACCAGCGAAGTGGAAGTGGTGACCTTGAACCCCGAGGGCTTCTTCAGCCGCAACGCCTACACCAACCGCGTGTTGAACTCCATGGTGGATGTGTTCCTGCGTACCAACCTGCGCAGCGATTTCAACCTGCCTTGGAACGTGGATGCCACCACCCTGTTCAAATTCGACTGGCGTGAAGAGAAGTACAACCGTACCACGGCCACCGGCAACAACCTGCCCACCCTGCCGCTGGAAACCATCGATGCCGGCTCGGTACGTACGGCCAGCGAATTCCGCCAGGATTTCGTGACCTATGGGTTCCTGGTGAACCAGAAGTTCGACTTCCAGGACCACGCCGGGTTCTCCGTCGGGTTCCGTGGCGACAAATCGTCCGCTTTCGGAGAAGGAGCCGAATACAGCTTCTTCCCGCGTGGCGACGTGTTCATCCGTCCCAGCGAATTCGGATTCTGGGAGCCGCTTTCCGGCACATTCAACGAATTCAAACTGCGGGCCGCCTACGGTGAGGCCGGTACCCAGCCCGGAGCCTTCTCCCGCTTCGTGACCCTCACAGCGGGCGTGGTGGGCGACAAAGGCGTGCTGAACACCCCGGCCACCCAGTCGAACCCGGCCTTGGCGGTTGAGAAATCGGCCGAATTCGAAGTCGGTGCCGACCTCGGGTTCACCTTCGGCCGCAGCTGGTTCAGCTCGGTCGGTTTGGAAGGCACCTACTGGACCCGTTCCAACAACGGCGCCATCCAGAGCCTCGAAACCGCGCCTTCTACCGGTTCCAGCGCCATCCAGGATAACGCCATCGATCTGTCGGCCAACGGCTTCGATGCCTCCCTCTCGGCCCTGGTACTCTACAACCGCGACATCAACTGGCGGGCCACGCTCAATTTCAGCAAAACCCGCACCGTGGTAGACCGCATCGCCAATGGCGAAGACCTGGTACTCGGCAGTTCCGCCTTCGGTGGAGGCACCAACTTCCTGTTCCGCGAGGGCGAATCGTTCGGTGCCTACTTCGGCCTGAGAGCCCTGCGTTCGGTGGATGAACTGGCACCCGATGGCACCCGGTACATCGACGAAGCCGATGTGGACGATTACACCACCGTAGACGGCATCCTGGTGAACCGTGAGACCAAGCGCATCCAGTACCGCTCGCAGCAGGAACTCATCGGCGATCCCACGCCCGACTTCCAGCTCAGCTTCCGGAACGACTTCAACATCCGCAAGAACTGGAACGTGTCCATCCAGTGGGATTGGTCGCATGGTGGAGACATCATGAACGCCACCAAATACTGGATGTACGGTGCCGGTACCCACCGCGACTTCGAGCGCAAAGTGCTCATCGACGGTGGTGAACGCATCGCCGACGGCGACGACTTCGACGGCAACGTGCCCCAGGCCTACGTGAACTTCCACGACACCAAGCGGAACAACTACACCGAGTTCTTTGTGGAGGACGGCTCCTACATCAAACTGCGCGAAGTGGCCGTGAGCTACGATGCCGCCGACCTGCTCGGGCTGCGTCAGCGCGGGTATGTGAAGAACTTCATCGTTGGTGTCAGTGGTCGGAACCTGCTCACCTTCACGAACTATTCGGGCTTCGATCCGGAAGTTTCGCAGGGCGGCCAGGACGTGCGCTACCGTGGCGTGGACCTGTTCACCTATCCGAACTACCGCACCTTCGCGTTCAACGCAACCATCAACTTCTAACCGACGCGAAACCCTTCTATGAAAGCAATGATCAAACATCTCGCCATGGCCGGCCTCCTCTTCGTGGGGGCCGCCGCGTGCGAAGACGGGTTGAACGTGACCAACCCGAACGAACCCACACCGGATGTGGTAACCACCGAAGAAGGCCTGAAGCGGGTAGCCCGGGGCATCTACAACTCGCCCGGCGGCTTCTTCGAGTGGATCGTATGGAACTACCACGAAACCATGGGAGACGCCGTCTCCGTGCCGTGGAGCAACTACAACTGGTCCAACATGTGGTTCGCCGCCACATCGATAACCGCCAACGGAACCACCTACACCCCGGTGGCATCCAGCACCACGGGCCGTACCCAATCGGAATGGGTCGAATTCGTGAACGACCGGCAGAACAGCCAGGGTGCCGTCGAGTACGAATGGATCAGCATGTACGGCATCAACGCCGAGGCCAACCTCATGCTGCAGTCGTTGGACAACGGCATCAGCTGGGTGGGTGCACCGGCCAACCATGCCACCAAAGAGGCCGGTTACCGGGCTTGGGCGCACTTCTGGAAAGGGTATGCCTACCACCGCATCGGTCTGATGTATGAGCAAGGCCTGATCATCGACGACTACGGCACCACCAACCGGGATTACAAGACCCCGGACGAGATGTTGGCCGAAGCGCAAGCCCAGTTCGACCTGGCCCTGGCCAACAGCGCCGGCATCGACCTGATCATCGACGACCTGCAACCGTCCATCTTCGACACCGACATCAGCACGGCTTCTTTCCGCCAGGCGGTGTACACGCTCAAAGCGCGCACCCTGCTTTCCGGTTCCTACCGTGACGAACTGACCAACGCCGAATGGACGCAGATCCGTGATTGGGCGGCCCAAGGCCTGACCAGCAACGACGGCACCATCCTGGTCGACAGCGACGAGGCCACCTTCCTGGCAACGATCACCGCCAGATGGCGTTTGGCCACCCGCATCTGGGCCAACCCCACCATGCGGACCATGCAGGCCTTCCACCGCAATCCCGGCGACCAGCGCCTGGCCCGTTTCACCAACACGGTGGGCAACGGCAACTACCTGAACCGGCCGGTCACCCAACATGTGAACACGAACTGGTCGGCAGGGCCTCCCTACGCCTCCGCCAACCCGGGCGAAGCCCCGCAGTTGTATGTATCGGCTGAAGAGAACGAACTCATCCTGGCCGAAGCCAAGCTCGCTCTGGGCGACATTCCCGGTGCGGCCGGCCACGTGAACAACGCCCGCACCCTGAGCGGCGCCGGTCTGGCACCGGTACTCACGGTAACGCTCGAAGACATCCGTTGGGAACGGCGCGCCGCGCTCTTCTTCCGCGGCCTGGCCTTCTACGATGCCCGCCGGTTCAAAGAAATCCTGCCGGTGGCCCAAGGCGGCGGTGTGAACGGTGTCTGGGTACTGGAATATGTGGCAGGCCGCACTCCGGCCCTGCAACTCGACCAGAACGCCTCCATCGAGTTCAACTACCGGCCGTATTGGCCAATCCCCGACGTGGAAACCGTGTTCAACGGCCCCGACGCGAGTCAAGGCCCGGGTAACTGAATCAAAAAGGGCGCTTCGGCGCCCTTTTTTTTGCGTCGTTTCGTCCCCGTTCATCGTCTTTCCAGCCCAAACTTCATATCCCCTTCATCTGGGCGGCGTACCATGGGCCATGGTTGGGGGGCGTTCCGGCAGACCTATTCGACCGAACACCAAGCCTTGTGGGTGCTGAACCGCCCCGGCGACAAATGACCTAGTGCCGGAACGCCCTTGTCTATTTTTCCCGTCGGCCGTATCCTAAGTGATCGATGTAAGCGCTTACATTCCTTGGGTCACCTACGCCATGGTTGCTGTCTCCAGATTGTCGACATCCGTCCGATCGGTCTTCCTCCTGCTGTTGCTGCTGCTGCCGGTAACCGGCATCGCCCAGCAGGATTTCCGCGAAGAAACCATCTATTTCCTCATCACCACCCGGTTCTTCGACGGCGACCCGAGCAACAACGTGCCGAACGAGTGGTCGTCCTACAACCCCGATCCGAACATCAACCCGAGCATCACGGATCCGCAGGATGTGACCTGGCGGGGCGATTTCAAAGGCCTCATCCAGAAGCTGGATTACATCAGGGACCTCGGGTTCACGGCCATCTGGATCACGCCGATCGTACAGAACCGCTCGCCCCTGGATTACCACGGGTACCACGCCTACGATTTCACGAAAGTGGACCCGAGGTTGGAGTCGCCCGGGGCCACCTTCCAGGACCTCATCGACGAGGTGCATGCCCGGGATATGAAGATCATCCTGGACATCGTGACCAACCATTCGGGCCGGTTCGGCATCAAAGGCCAGGCCGAAATCATGTACAACCGGAACCCGGCCATGCCCTGGGGTCAGGCCGCCGACGGCAGCCCCTTGCCCGACGCCACCACCTGGGCCTACGACGGCATGACCCCCAACCCGGCCGACGGCAAGATCTGGAGCATGGCCGATGTGCCCCGCCTGCCCGCGCCCTGGAACGAGAACCTGGCCGCTTACAATTTTCCAAGCTCGGTTTCCTACCTCAACACCACCTCCTCCGACTGGTTCCACCATTCCGGCAACGGGTTCGCACAGGGCTTCGACGACACCGAGAACCTGCAGAACCGCGCTTTGCACGAGGACACACCCGACCTGAACACCGGCTCGCCCGTGCTGCGGCAGTACCTGTTCAACGCCTACAAGACCTTCATCGAAATGGGCGTGGACGGCTTCCGATGGGACACCATCAAACACATGAGCCGGGAGGATGTGATCTGGTTCCTCGACGCTTTCCGGTCCGTCAAACCCGACCTGTTCGTCGTCGGCGAGGTGGCCCAGAAACGGCATGAGTTGCACAACGTTGAGGAGACCAATCCCCATTGGTACACCTGGCGCGGTGCGGTGGGCAGTTCCCAACCCAGCGGCATGACCGTGTTCGACTTTTATGCCATGGGCACCTTCCACATGTTCAATTACGGGGGGCGATCCATGAGCGAGGTGCAGGCGGCGGCCCGCTACGACCATCTGTATGCCGACCCCACGCAACTGGTCACCTTCCTGGACAACCACGATTTCGGACCCAACAACGACTGGAACAAGCGCTTCGGTGGAACCGACCGGGAATTGGCCGCCGCCATGAACTTCATGTTCACCTGGAGGGGTATTCCGAGCGTGTATTACGGCACGGAAATGATGTTCCGGAACGGCTACTTCAACGACATCCAGCACGGCGGGCATCAGCGCTCCATCAACGAAACCGGCCGCGCCTACTATGGAGATGTGATCGACCAGGCTCCGAACCACGTGATATATGCCCATATCCGCAAATTGAACGCCATGCGCAGGGCCGTACCGGCCTTGCAGAAAGGCACCTACACTTGGGGCGGCAACGGTGGGGGCAACGGCGTAGGCTACATCCGCGCCTTCGGCGAGAGTTACGCCGTGGTGGGCCTGGCCAAGGACGGCTCCGTCAATTTCAATTTCTCCGGCATCCGGAACGGCACCTATCGCGATGCCGTGACCGGCCATGAAGTGACCGTCTCGAACGGTTCGTTGGCGTTCACCGTGGCTCCGTCCTCGGCTGGCGTGTACGTCCTGAACGGACCCGGCCGAGTGGGCGACCTGGGTGCCGGATTCTTCCAGACCGATGCCAACGGGTCGCAAGGCAGCGGAGGTGGCGGCGGCACCACGAATCCGGCGACCACCCTCGGGTTCAACCCGGATCCCCCGGTGGCCGGGCAACCCGTAACCATCACCTACGACGGTTTCCTGAAGTCCCAATCGGCCGTGAACCTGCATTGGGGCGTGAACGGCTGGACCGGGGTAGGCACCACAGCCATGACCAAATCGGGCGATGTGTGGACCGCAACCATCACGCCCCCGGCCCATGCCACCGTGCTCAATTTCGTGTTCAACAACGGAGCCGGTACCTGGGACAACAACAACCAGGCCGATTACTCCAAACCGGTGGCCGCCTCCGGTGGTGGCGACCCGGTTCCGCCCACACCCCAGGTATTCGCCGTCGATCCCGATCCCCCGGTGGCCGGCCGCAGCCTCACCCTCACCTACACCGGCACCCTGGCATCGGGTAGTGCCGTGAACCTGCATTGGGGGCGCAACAATTGGCAGGATGTGACCACCATCGCCATGGCCAAGGTGGCGGGCGTCTGGAGTGTGACCCTGAATCTGCCGGTTGGCACCACCATGCTCGATTTCGTGTTCAACAATGGCGCCGGTACTTGGGACAACAATAGCAACCAAGATTACCATGTGCAGGTCGTGGCACCCACATCGGCAGAAGCCGAACGGGAAGATCCCGTAACCACCGCCTTGCTCGGCAACTGGCCCAACCCCTTCAACCCGGGTACCCTCATCCAATACCGCATAGCCGGCGGCACACAACCTGTCATCTTGGCGGTGTACGACCTGCTCGGCCGGGAATTGGTACGTCTGGTGGACGCAACCCAAGCCCCGGGGGTGTACACGGTTCCGTTCACTGCGGAAAGCGCATGGCCATCGGGTGTTTATCTGTACCGCCTCCAAACGGGAACCACGGTTCGGACGGGTAAGATGCTCTATGTGAAGTGAACCCCGCTCCGCGGTCCATCCGCACCCTGCTCACCCGGCTGTATGCCATAGCCCGCCCGCACCGGAACCGGTGGCTGGTGGCCCTGCTCCTCACCCTGACCGGCTCCGTCCTATGGCTGGCGGTTCCGCTGGGCCTGCGCGAACTGCTGGATGCCGTGTTCCAATCGGCCGACCGGGCCTTGCTGGACCGCCTGGCAGCCGGGTTGCTCGTGCTGTTCCTGCTGCAAGCCCTGTTCGGGTTCTGGGGCGGTTATTGGTTGCAATGGATAGGGGAGCGGTTGGTCACCGACCTGCGGGTGCGTTTGTACACCCACCTCCAGCGGTTGGGGTTGGGTTTCTACTCCGAACAGCGGCTGGGCGACATCACCTCCCGCCTGACCAACGACGTAGGTTCGGTACGGAGCGCGGCAACCGGTTCCATCGTGGATTCCCTCACCCAGTCGGTCACCCTGCTCGGGTCGGTCGCCCTCATGGTCACGCTCAACTGGCGCCTGAGCGTGGCGGTATTCCTAACGGTTCCGCTCATCGCCCTGGCCACCCGCTACTACGGTGCCAAAATCCGCGAGCTTTCGCGCCAGGTGCAGGACCGCCTGGCCGACACCACCTCCGTGGCCGAGGAATCCCTGGTGGCCGTGCGCGAGGTGAAAGCGTTCACCCGCGAACCGCACGAAACAGCCCGTTACGCCGCAGCCACCGAAACCCTGTTCCATACCGCCCGCAGGCAGGCCTTGCTATCCAACCTGTTCTGGACCTCCATCGGCCTGCTTTTCATGGCCGTGCTCGTGGGCATATTCTGGTTCGGCGGCACCGAAGTGCTGGCCGGCCGCCTGACCGCCGGCGACCTGGTAGCCTTCATCTTCTATGCCATGAACATCGCCCGCAGCGTGGGGGGCATGTCGCGCATCTACACCAGTTTCAACACGGCCGTGGGGGCCAGCGAACGCCTGTTCGAGTTGTTGGATGAAACCCCCGAGATCCAGGACCGACCCGGAGCCGAACCCGTTCCGGATCTGAAAGGCGAAGTGGAATTCGTAGGGGTGTCGTTCGCATACGGTACGGGAGACCCCATCCTGAAGGAGCTCTCGTTCCGGGTGAATCCGGGAGAAACCATCGCCCTGGTGGGTCCGAGCGGTGCCGGAAAAACCACCTTGCTGAACCTCATACCCAGGTTCTACGACGTCACCCAGGGGGGCATCCGCATCGACGGGCGCGACGTGCGTGATCTGACCCAGCACAGCTTGCGCGAGCGCATCGCCATCGTGCCCCAGGACGTGCACCTGTTCGGCACCACCATTGCCGAAAACATCCGCTACGGCCGTTTGGACGCCACCGACGCCGACGTGCGTGCCGCGGCCGAAGCCGCCCATGCGGACGTCTTCATCCGAAGCTTCCCGGACGGGTATGCCTCTCAGGTAGGGGAACGTGGCGTGAAGCTGAGTGGTGGGCAGCGCCAACGCATCGCCATCGCGCGGGCCTTGCTGCGCGACCCGCGCATCCTGCTGTTGGATGAAGCCACCTCGGCACTGGATTCGGAATCGGAAGCATTGGTTCAGGAGGCGCTGGACCGGTTGATGGTGGGCCGCACGTCGTTCGTGATCGCCCACCGGTTGTCCACCGTCCGCAATGCCGACCGCATCCTGGTGCTCAACGCAGGACGCCTCGTGGAGCAGGGCCCGCACGAGGCGTTGATGGGCCGGGACGGCCTGTACCGCAGGTTGTACGAACGTCAGTTCCGGGCCATCCAAAGCCCCACTTCCTGACCCACCAACTGGGCGTACAGGTTGTGGGCGGCCGCTTGCCAGACCGTGGGTGCATGGGGCAGGTCGTTCCGCCGCATGGCCAACGCCCGATCGAGATCGGCATCCACGGCCGTGCGGCTGAGGCCTACCACCGAGGCGGCGAACGGCGTGCGTAACGGGAGGATGCCCTCGGTGCCGGCGCGGACCACCCGACCCCGACGGTCCACCAACATGCCCGTGATCTGCACCAGTTCCATGGGCTCGTCCAAAGCGGTGAGCCAGGGCAGCTCCGGCCGGTATCCGGTACCCACTTCGAACACCTTGGTGCCTTTCCAATCCACCTGGCTCGGATAGTACCGGCCCACATTGATGCGTGCGATGAACAGGTAGTCGGCCCCGGCGGCTTCAAGCTGTTCCCTGATGGCGGCCCGCCAGGCCGAGGTGCCCTGGTGCAACCGAAGCAGCTGCGGGTCGCGGTCGGGATACTGGCGGTAACGGTCGGCTATGGGTTCCATGTGGTCCCAGGGGCCGGGTACCCCAGCGAACAGGCGGGCCGAACCGCGCGCCGGTACCGTGCCCTCGAAAGTGGACCCATAGGCCTGATAGAAGTGCATGATGGAATCGGTCAGGGCTTCGAAACCCAGATCCGATTCGGTGTCGAAGGTGACCGGTGCGATGAGCACGGTGCCGGCCGTACGGGGTGCCTCGCCCATGTAATGCGGCGCCTTGAAGGCGCGCGCGTCGTCGTAGGATTGGGAGTTTTTGAACAGGGAGCAACCGGTGGAAAAGGCCGCCGCCGCAACGAGGATGAGCGCGATGTGGTGTTTCATGCCCGGCTTTTTCGCAAGGCCGCACCATCGGGTTGTTCGCATGAGGATGCGGGTGGAAATGCCAATCATCCGGCAAAATCGGTACACGGGTTGGCTCATAGTTTTGAGGCATGAGACTCCCGGAAGAATTGATTGCCAAATACCCGCAGGACGGATCGCGCTATACGAGCTATCCGTCGGTCACCGTCATGCGTCCGATCCGGGAACCCGGAGTGTTCAGAGCCGCCGTATCGGGCACACAAACGGTTCCTGGCCGCCTGGCGCTGTACGTGCACATCCCGTTCTGCCGGTCGTTGTGCTGGTATTGCGGATGCACCAAGGTGATCAGCCGGGATCCGGGCAAGGCGAGCGCATATCTGGATCTGCTGGAAACGGAGACCGCCCAGGTAAGCCCCCTGTGGCATGCCGACAGCCGCATCGGCCGCATCCATCTGGGTGGTGGCACACCGAACAGCCTCGATCCCGACGGGTTGCGCCGCCTGGGTCGCATGCTCAAATCCCTGCATCGCCTGGCGGATGATTTCGAGTTCAGTGTGGAATTGGACCCCCGCTGGTTGGACGACGCCTGCATCGAGGCGCTGGCCGAATCGGGCGTGACCCGCGTGTCCATCGGCGTTCAGGACGTGGACCCCGACGTGCAGCAAGCCATCCACCGGATCCAGCCGTTGGAGCAGGTGGCATCGGCCATGGACCGCCTCCGCGCGGCGGGCATCCCGGCCATCAATGTGGATCTGATCCATGGGTTGCCCAAGCAGACACTGGAGTCGTTCCGCCGCACCATTCGCTCCGTCGCAGCCCTGAAACCCGACCGTTGGGCCATCTATGCCTATGCGCATATGCCGGAACGGTTCGCCTCGCAGCGGCTCATTCCATCCGAAACCTTGCCCGACGCCCTGCTCAGGCAGCAACTGCTCACCCTGGCCCAGGAGGAATTGGCGGAGGCCGGTTACATCCACATCGGAATGGACCATTTCGCCACCCCGACCGATGCCTTGGCCCTGGCCCTACGCAACGGCACCATGACCCGCGGGTTCATGGGGTACGAATCGGGTGGTGAAGCCGACATCTTCGGTTTCGGCATGTCGGCCATCTCCACAGCCGGTACCCTGATGTGGCAGAACGCCAAAACCTTGGACGAATACGCCGTCCGCATCAAAGAAAAGGGAAACGCCTGGGTCTCGTCGGCCGTGCGGACGCTGGACGACCGCATCCGGCACGACGCCATCATGGGGATTCTCTGTGCCGGCCGGATCGATTGGGACGCGCTGTCGGGCCGGTGGGAGACCGATGCCAACCGCTATTTCCTGAGGGAACAACTCAGCCTGTACCCGCTCATCGCCGACGGCCTCGTGGAGGTCGATTCGTCGGGGGTCAGGGTGACCGAGCGGGGACGGTTCTTCTTACGAACCGTCGCCCGGGTCTTCGATGTGCGCTCGACGGGGGTCGAACCCATAACCTTTGGCTTCGGAGGCCAACGCTCTATCCATTGAGCTACGAGCGCAAGACTACCAAAATACGGAATTCCAAGCCCCGAATCATCGTATGAGCATGGCATCTCCGAAAGAATAGAAGCGGTAGCCCTGGCGCACCGCGTGGTCGTAGATGCGGCGCCATTCGTCCAGGCCGGTCATGGCGGCCACCAGCATCAGCAGGGTGCTTTTCGGCAGATGGAAATTGGTGATGAGGGCGTCGGTGGCCTTCCAGGCGTATCCGGGCGTTATGAAGATGTCGGTTTCGCCCGACCCGGCTACGAAACGGCGACCGTCCATCGCGGCGCTTTCGAGCACTCGGGTTGTGGTGGTACCCACGGCCGTGATGTGTGTGGCCGTGTTCAGGATGGCGGCGGTGGGTGCATCCAGTGCGAACCACTCGGCATGCATGCGGTGCCCGGCCACGTCGTCGGTCTTTACCGGCGCGAAGGTGCCCAACCCCACGTGCAGGGTCACTTCGGCCATGGGCACTCCGCCCTCGCGCAGTCGCTCCAGCAGGTCTTGCGTGAAATGCAGCCCCGCCGTAGGTGCGGCTTTGCTGCCTTCGGGTTTGGCATATACGGTCTGGTATTCGTCGGCCAGGGACTCGTCCGCCGCGATATAGGGTGGAAACGGCGTATGCCGGTACGGATCCAGCCGGGCGGAATCCATGGGCACCGAACACCGCAGGCGCCGTAGGCCGTCTTCGGCCACCGACAGGGTCTCGAAGCGGATGCCATCTCCCCAATCCACGGTTTTTCCCGGGCGGAAGTGCCTGCCAGGCCTGACCAACGCTTCCACCGTGTCGGGGTTCACCACGCGGGTCACGAACACTTCCTGGTTTCCCTTCAACAGGCGGGCCTTTTCCACTTTGCTGTTGTTCATGACCAAGGTGGTTCCCTCGGCCAACAAACCCGGCAGTTCGTGGAAGATGTGGTCGCTAATGCGGCCGGTCGATCGGTCGTATACCAACAATCGGGCGTGGTCGCGGGGGTGGGCGGGGGCCTGGGCCACCAGGGCCTCGGGTAGCGTGAAATCGAAATCGGACAGACGCATGCCCCAAGGTACGACCGGGAATCCGCCACTTGCGCTTAGGTGCGCTTTTCCCGAACGTACCAAATGGCACAACTGCGGAACGCCTTGTTTTTGATGATGTTGGCGACTTTTGTCGCCTGTTCGGGCACATCGCCCGTAACCCCCGATCCCGATCCGGATCCCGATCCGGATCCCAACCCGACGCAGGTCAGCTATGCGGCCACCATCCAACCCATTTTCAACGCCCAGTGTGTGAGCTGCCATAGCACCTCGAATCCGCAGAACGGGGTGGCTCTGAACAGTTATTCGGCCACCATGGCCAGCCAGGGCGATACCTACGGCGGCCCGATCGTGATCGCCGGCAACGCCGCGGGCAGCCCGCTTTACGACAAATTGCAGGCCAACCCCGAAAACGGGTCGCGCATGCCCCAGGGCTCGGCACTCAGCACGCAACAGATAGAGGCCATCCGTTCCTGGATCCAGGCGGGTGCCTTGAACAACTGAGATGCGTGCGCTGATCCTCATTCTTGGAGCTCTGGCTGGTACACCCGCATGCCATGCGCAGGTGTACCAAACCCAGGTTGGCACGGCGGTTTTCACCTCGAGGACGCCTTCCGAGTCCTTCGACGGAACCAGCCGGCACCTGGTGGGGTACCTCGATCTGGCCGATTCCACCGTCGATTTCCACCTCGATCTGAACACCATCCGAACCGGAATCGCCCTACGCGACCGACAGATGAGGGAATCGTTTCTGGAGACGGACCGCTTTCCCTTCGCCGGGTTCAAGGGCAAGATCCACACGCCGGTCGACCTTACCCGGCACGAACCGCAATCGGTGTTCGTGATGGGTACATTCGATCTGCATGGTGTGGAACGGCATTTCGAACTGGCCGGAAAACTCACGCCCCGGCCCGATGGCAGCCTGAGGGTGGAAGCCGGATGGCCGCTCAACTTGTCCGATTACCGCATCGGCATACCCGGTGTCCTGTTCTACCGCATCAACGAACAACTGGCCATCCGGATCGATGCCATCCTGATACCCCAACGCCCATGAACAACGCCTGGTCCCTACTCACGGTCCTGATTCTGGCCCCCGCACTGGGGGCCCAGGTACCCCGCCAACGGGTGGTCGAAGACCGCCCGGTAGACAACACCTTCTTCTCCAATCGGATCGGTGTGCTACAAACGGTCGAATCCATCCGGTCGTCGGAACTGGCCATGTCGATCCTGCATGTGTTCGGCCCGGTAAACGGTGGTGTGGACGGTTTCTGGGGGCTGGACAATTACGCGAACATCCGGCTGGGGCTGGACTACGGCCTTACGGACGACCTCGCGTTGGGCATAGGTCGGTCCAAGTTGGACAAAACGGTGGATGTGCGCTTCAAATACGTTTGGTTGCGGCAGACCGAATCCGGGTCGGTGCCCATGAGCGTGTCGCTCGTGGGTGTTGCGGCCTGGGATACCCGGAAATCCGCACCGGGCGATCCCGGCCTCGTCGACCGCATGCATTTCGTGGTGCAACCGTCGGCCGCCAGAAAAATATCGGATGCCGTAAGCCTGCAGCTCAGCCCCACATACATCCGCTTCATGAATCCCCCTCCGGGCGATCATTATGATGTGTGGGCCTTGGGTATCGGGGCCAGATACCGGTATTCGGACACCCGTGCGGTCGGCTTCGAGTGGGCGCCCGTCGTTTCTGGCGCACCTGCGGGTACCTATCCGTATGCCGCCGTCACGTACGAGATGGAAACGGGTGGGCACGTATTCCACATATTCCTGTCCACCGGCGACGGATTGAACGAGGCCTATGCCATCGCCCGCACCAGGAATCCCGTACTGAATGCCGGTGAGCCCGTCTTCCGTTTCGGGTTCAATGTGAACCGGATCTTCCGGATCGGCGGATATTGATGTAACGAGCAAGCCGTACCTTGCGTAGGCCCGCCCACCAAGGTCACCCCGTTCGGTACAAATGCTCCTCTTATTCCGCAGTTTTTACGAAAGCGTACGCATCGCCATGCAGGCTCTATGGGCCAACAAGATGCGGGCCGGGCTCACCACCTTCGGCATCGTGATCGGGATCGTATCGGTCACCACCATGCAGACCCTCATCGACGGGGTGAACCGGTCGTTCGAGAACTCGCTCGACATGTTGGGTACCGATGTGCTGTACATCACCAAATGGCCTTGGAGCTTCGGAGCCGATTACCAATGGTGGGACTACATCAACCGCCCCGAGATGAAGCTGGAATATGCCAGCCAGCTCGAGCGGCTGTCGCGCACGGCCACGGCGGTTTCGGCCAGCATGTACACGTCCGACCTCATCCGCCATCAGGACAAATCGGTTCAGAACGCCGATCTGAGGGGGTCCACGCCGTCCTACATCCGCACCGCATCCATCGATCTGACGGCCGGCCGATTCTACTCCGAAGACGATGACCGGGCCGCACGGGCGGTGGTGGTCATCGGTTCCGAGATCGCGGAAACCCTGTTCGGCGAGCGCGATCCGATCGGCCAGGAGATCCGGATGGGAGGGCAACGGTTCGAAGTGATCGGGGTGCTGGCCAAACAGGGCAATTTCCTGGGTTTGGAGAGTTTCGACCGGCAGGCCATCATGCCGGCCAACACCTTCGGCCGCATCTACGGGTTCCGTAGGGGGGTGCAGATCCAAGCCAAATTCGAGAACGAAGCCATGCTGAAGGAAGGGGAATTCGAATTCGAAGGATTGATGCGGCGCCTGCGGCGCCTGGATCCGGCGGCACCGGCCGATTTCTCCATCAACAAACTGGACCTTTTCCGGGAGGCCTACAGCTCGCTCACCGGCGCCATCTATGGCATCGGCATTTTCCTGACCTTCCTGTCCCTGTTCATCGGGGGCATCGGAGTCATGAACATCATGTTCGTTTCGGTCAAGGAACGGACCAAAGAGGTAGGCATCCGCAAGGCGATCGGAGCCAAACCCCGCGAGATCCTCACACAATTTCTGGTTGAGGCGGTGGTCATCAGCATGTTCGGCGGTCTAATAGGCACCATCCTGGCGTTCGGCACTACCGCCTTGGTCAACAACTTCTTCGTGGCGTACATGGACTTCGGCACCGTGCTCGTCGCATTCGGCATCTGTACGTTGGTGGGGTTGGTGTTCGGGTTCATGCCTGCCTACCGCGCCGCCAAATCCGACCCCATCGAATCCCTGCGGTACGAATAATGAACATCATCGAAGTCTTCCGCATGGCCATGGGGGCCTTGTCGGCCAATCTGACCCGCTCCCTGCTCACCATTCTGGCCATCGTGGTGGGGGTGTTCGCCATCATCAGTTCCTCGACGGCCGTGGCGGTGATCGACCATTCCCTTAAAACCACGATGACCCTCTTCGGGGGGTCGGTAGTGACCATCAGCACCCGGCCTGCCATCCAGACGGGCGACAACAGCCAGTATCGCAACCGGAAACCGCTCACCTTCGACGATTTCGAGGATTTGAGGGAGCGGTCGGTCATTGCCCGGGCCATGAACCCCTATGTGCGGTTCGCTTATACCCGGGTGGAGGGCAACGGAGTGATCTCCAATCCCGACATCACGGTGTTCGGGGGCAATGAGTGGTGGATTCCCAACAACGCCTACGACATCGCCGAGGGGCGCGACCTGAGCATCGACGATGTGGTGAATTCGCGGCCGGTGGCTGTCATCGGCACCGAGATCAAGACCAAGCTGTTCGGCAACGGATCGGCTATCGGAAAATCCATCCGCATCGATGGGCGCTACTATACGGTGGTAGGCATGACGGCCGAGAAAGGGAGCACCTTCGGCGAATCGCGCGACAAATTCGTACTCATTCCCTACACGCGCCTCATGTCGGTTTACGGGAGCAACCGGAGCGTGGTGATCCAAGCGCAAGCGCCTGACATCACCCTGGTTACCGAAACCACCGACGAGATCACCGGTAATCTGCGCACCATCCGGGAAGTGGCCCCAGGCGACCCCAACGATTTCGAGATCACGACGAACGATTCCCTGCAATCCTCCACAGACGAACTCACCGGTGTGCTGTACATCTTCGGCCTGGTGGTAGGCGGTGTGGCCTTGCTCGGCGCCGGCATCGGGGTCATGAACATCATGCTGGTATCGGTTACCGAGCGCACCCGCGAAATCGGCATCCGCAAATCCATCGGGGCCACCTCCAAAGCCATCACCCAGCAATTCCTGCTCGAAACCATCGTGATCTGCCAGATCGGAGGGGTGTTCGGCATCATCGCCGGTGTGGCCGGCGGCAACCTGCTGGCCATCGTCATGGAATCGTCTGCCGTGATACCCTGGGGCTCCGTGGTGCTCGGCCTGGTCGGCATGACCGTCATCGGCCTTGTTTTCGGGGTGTACCCGGCGGTGAAAGCCTCCCGCCTGGACCCCATCGTCAGTCTTCGTTACGAATAATCCGTTCCCATCCTGAAGCTCATGCAAGCATCTTCCAAAAAGACCCTTTATCTGATCGGTGGCGTGTTCGCCGCCCTCATCCTCATCGCCATCATCGGTCGTATGGCCGGTTGGTTCGGTGGAGAGCGGGAAGGCGTGACCGTAGAGACGGCCAAAGCCGAACGCAGCACGCTCACCCAGTTGGTATCGGCATCCGGTACCGTGATGCCGGAAACCGAGGTGATCATCTCGCCGGACGTATCCGGAGAGATCATCGAACTGACCGTCAAGGAAGGGGATTTCGTGAACCAGGGCGACCTGCTCGTACGCATCCGTCCGGATCTGTACCAGGCGCGGATCGACGAACTCCAGGCCGCCGTGATGAATGCCCGTGCCCGTGAGCAGCAGGCCCTGGCCGGCATGTTGCAGGCCAAGGCCAATTTCGAGCGGCAGGAGCAGCTCTTCGCAGTAAGTGCCATCTCGGAAATGGAGCTGATGAACGCCCGCACCCAGTACGAGGCCGAACAGGCCAGCCACCGTGCCGCCCAGTACAGTGTGCAGAGTGCCGAAGCGCAATTGCGCCGGGCCCAGGAGGAGCTCCGGCAGACCGTGATCCGCGCGCCCATGAGCGGTACCGTATCCAAACTGAATGTGGAGCGCGGCGAGCGGGTGGTGGGGTCCCAACAGATGACCGGCACCGAAATCCTGCGCATCGCCCGCATGGAGCAGATGGAGGTGGAGGTGCGTGTGAATGAGAACGACATCGTGAAGGTGTCGCTCGGGGATACGGCCAACATCCTGATCGATGCCTACCCGGGCCAGACCATCCGTGGCGTGGTTACCGAAATCGCGAACTCGGCCATCACCCGTGGTACCGGAACCACCGAACAGATTTCGGAATATCCGGTCAAGATCCGGGTTGTGACTCCCCACAACCTTCCCGACCAGGGCGCCGGCACGGTGACCACCTCAACCGAAGAAGTGGATCTGAGCAGCCGCATTCCCTACCTGCGCCCCGGCATGTCCGCATCGGTCGACGTGGAGACCCACACCGTGGTGAACATCGTCTCCGTACCCATCCAAGCCGTTACCGTGCGTGATTTCGCAAAACTCAACAACCGCCGCGATTCCACCGCGACCGCCAGGCCCGATTCGGCCGGCATAGCCAAAGAAGACATCCGCCGGGTCGTGTTCGTGGTGGTGGACGGCAAAGCGGTTATGACCGAGGTGGTTACCGGAATCAACGACGACCAGAACATCCAGATCCTACGCGGTATCGATGAAGGGATGGAGGTCGTGATCGGCAGCTACCGTATTCTTTCCCGCGATCTGAAAGACGGCGATGCCGTGAAGGTATCCGCCGCGGGTGTCCGCCCGACGGCTCAGGCCGGCAACGACTGACAGAGTTCGACGAGCACCCCGCCGCATGAACGGGGGTGGAGGAACGCGATGCGTTTGCGGTCCGCCCCCTGCTTCGGCTCCGGTGTCAGCAATTCGTATCCGGCGGCGGTGAGCCGCCGGATTTCCGCATCCAGATCGGCCGTCTCGAAGGCCACATGATGCAACCCGGGTCCGCGTTTGGCCACATATTTGGCAATGACGGAATCCGGAGAGGTGGCCCCCAATAATTCCACCTTCGATTCACCTGTGGCGAAGAAGGCCGTTTCCACCTTTTCGCTTTCCACGGTTTCCCGTTTGTAACAGGGAGTGCCCAACAGGACCTCCCAGGTTCTGATGGCCGCTTCCAGGTCGTCTACGGCTATGCCTACATGATCGATGTGCATGGGTGTGTCAGCGGGATTTGAACCAGGCGACGAGCTCGTCCACCGGTTTCGTGTTGAGGATGCTGCCGGGCCCGAAACCGGCCTTGCGGGCGATGCCTACGCCGTACCGGACGTCGTCCAACCCGTCGGTTTCGTGGGCATCGGGATTGATGCTGGACATGAGCCCGACCTGGCGCGCATGCGGTCCGTATTTCCAGTCCATATCGAGGCGCCAGGTGCTGGCATTGATCTCGATGGCCACACCGGCTGCCGCGGCATGGTCGATGAGGGCGTCCAGGTCGAAGGCGTTCCCTTCGCGCCGCAAGAGCAGGCGGCCGGTGGGGTGTCCGATGATGCGGCAGGCGGGATGGTCCACGGCCCGTTTGAAGCGTTCCAGCATGGCGTCCACGGGCATATCGAGCACGTTGTGCACGCTGCCGATCACGAAATCGAAGCCGGCCAGCACGTCGTCGTCATAATCCAGGCGGCCGTCTGTCAGGATGTCCGATTCGATGCCCTTCAGGATGCGGAAATCCACTCCCGCGCGGGCGTAACCGTCATTCAGCGCATCGATTTCCTTCCATTGGGCGAACACCCGTTCCACGGACAACCCACCGGCGTACCCGGCCGATTTCGAGTGGTCGGTGATGCCGAGATAGCCGTACCCGCGGTCGATGCAGGCCTGAGCCATGGCTTCCAGGCTGTAGGCGCCGTCGCTCCAGGTGCTGTGCGCATGCAGGATGCCCTTGATGTGGTGCAGATCCACCAGGTCGGAAGCCTGATGCGTGCGGATCCACTCGAATTCGCCTCGGTCTTCGCGCAACTCGGGCGGAATCCATCCCAGCCCCAGGGCCTCGTAGGCGTCGGCTTCGGTCTCGATGGGCATCGGATTGGCCAGGTCGGCGTTGCCTTGGGCATCCAGCGGAAAGAGGCCGTATTCGTTGAGCGTGAGGCCGCGTTCGCGCGCGCGGCCGCGCAAGGCCACGTTGTGCTCCTTGCTACCCGTGAAATACATCAACGACGCCGCGAAATACTCGGGTGCCACCACCCGCACATCCACCTGGCGGCCGGCCGTGGTGCGCACCGAACACTTGCTTTCACCACGGGCCAGCACTTCGGTCACTTCGGGTAGCGTGGCGAAGGTGTCCAGGATGGAGGCAGCCACGTCCGCCTCGGCAGACACCAGCAGGTCCAGGTCGCCGATGGTTTCCCGGCTGCGCCGCAGCGACCCCGCCACTTCCACTTCCTGCACGCCGCCGAGTTGGGCCAAGGCATCGCGGAAGGGGATGACGGCCTCCCAGGCCTCGTCCAAGGTGCAGCGGTCGGCGAATTTCTCCATCCATTCGATGGATTTGAGGATCTTCTCGGCGGATTTGACCCCCATGCCCGACATGGCCGCCACGCGCCCATCCGCACAGGCCGCTTTCAGATCGGCCAGTTCGGTGATGCCCAGTTCCTCGTGGATCTTGCGGATGCGCTTGGGCCCCAGGCCCGAGATGTCGAGCCAGCGGAGGAGTCCGGCCGGGATGCGGGCCTTCAACTCCTCCAGAACGGGGATTTTTCCATCGGTGATGAAGGCGTTGAGGTCGCGCGCAATGCCCGGCCCGATGCCGGAGATGGAGGTGTAGGTGCCGTCGAGCACGGCCTGGGCCACGCTGCGGTCGCAGGTCTCCACCACACGGGCGGCTTTGTCGAAGGCGATGGCGCGGAATTCGTTCTCACCGGCCAGGCGGAGCAGGGTGCCGATGGATTCGAGCTGCTCGGCCAGGATTTTGTTGTGTACGGACATGACCGAATGTAGCGAGTTCCAAGTATCTTGAACCGGTTCCGTAAGCGCTTTCATCCCGCACCATCATGAAAAAACCGCGTCTTTCCGTCGCCGACATCTGGAACATGAGCTTCGGCTTTTTGGGCATCCAGACCGGATTCGCCCTCCAGAACGCCCAAGCCAGCCGCATTCTGCA
>JANJTJ010000112.1 GCA_024711145.1 Balneolales bacterium | reverse complement strand
GACGGCTGACGGCCGACAGCTGACGGCTTACGGGATGGGTTCCGTATGCCCCCAGGGGGCGTAGGCGTAGAGGTGGCGGTTGGATTGGGCGAAGATGCGGCCGTGGGCGGCGGTGACCAGCCAGAAATAGGAGCCGTCGGGCGGGGAGAACCGATGCACGATCTCGCCGGTTTCGGCGTTGAGGATTTTGATTTCACCGTTGTGGGTGGCGTAAATGTGACCATATCCGTAAAAAATGGGTAGTCCACCATAGGCGGATTCGTAATCACTATACCATATCCGATTTCCGTTTATTGGATTAAGTTTCAATAATCCCAATCCGTCGTCTACATACAAATAGCCATCCGCTAAAACCGCACTTCTCGGGGGGATGCCGCGGAATTGCCAAATTACACTTCCAGAATGGGGATTAAGAGCGAAGATGCCATGTGCGTTACTACTTTGGTTGGATGTGAACCCGACATAAACCCGATTGTTATCGGAGATCAATCTCATTTCGTATGGGTTTCCGACATTAGGGGGTGAGAATTTCCAAATCAATTCATTTGATTTCAGGTCATGTGCCGTAACGTATCCTCCAGAATCCCTCCGAGAGTGAGTCAAAATCATCAAATTATCAAATATAACGCTAGATTGGATGTTTTTGTCCAAGTGCAATATATCATAATTGCCATCTATCCGTGCAATGAGCATGCCTCGTTCTCGGAAGTAAGCGTGGACTTTATTATCGAAATAGTACAGTGATTTAAAGTGAGATAAATGTGGATCATTATTGAAATTTTACATCCATTTTTCCTCCCCTGTATTTAAATCCCAAGCAACCAATCTGTGTACCAGTGTACCAACCAAAATTTGATCTAATACAGCGAAATTCGTAGATAATACTTGCCTAGTATTTTCGAATGGTGTTTTCCAGATAAGGGAGCCTGTCTTCCAATCCAAAGCGGTCACGTTCAGATCTCCAGAGGATATGATGAGCGCATCATGGATGAAGGGCACCGCTCGCGGTGCTCCTCCATCTAAATCGTATGCATATGACCATAACGGTGTCATATGGGAGGTATGGTCATTTTTTGCAGAGTCAATCTGATTGCCATCACAACCGATATAAAATGATGACATCAGGCATGCCATGATCGAAAAATTAGAACCATGCATCATTAAACCAGGGTAAATTGACTTGTGAAGTTGGAGCCAGGTCACCCGTTTCGAACACCCCCGGTAGCGTGTACGCCCTCCGGTGGCGTTTCAGCTCGAAATGGTTGTAGCCGCCGTCGGCCGGACCGATGAAATCCGGAGTGGAGGGATGAGGGACGTTTGGCATGGCGGGAACGGGCCGGGGGATTCTACCGGCCCTTCCCACGATGATACCTATGGCCCGCCCCTTGTTACACCGACGATTTGTCAGAACCGTAGCGTCGCGCCGATGTGGAAGCGGCCGCGGGCTTCGCGGAATTCCTGGGCGGCGGCGTCAGGGTCGGTGAACTCGCTGAAGCGGTATTCCATGTAGGGTTGCAGGCCGGGCACGGCCGACAGGCTCACTCCCAACAACCCGTACAGGTAGGTGGAGTTGTTGGCTTGGGCGGCTGCCCCATCGGGCCGGAAATCCCACTGTTCGGCGCCGGCACCCACGCCTGCATAGGGGTTGAACAGCCCGAACCGGATACCGGCCAGCACGGCGCCTCCGAAATCGTAGGCTTCGATGGTGCTGGGTTCGGGGGCGAATACGGGCAGGAACTGCGGTTCGTACTCGGTGTCGCGGAAGTAGCTGGCATGGATCCGGGTGCGCAGGAATACGACCGGGATGCGGAAGACATCCCGCTCGAATTGGATGCCCACCCCGTTGGAGGGGGCTTCGTTGCGGCGTTCGAAGGAGGCACCCACACCCCATTGGGCGAGGGCGGTTCCGGGTACCGTAGCTACGGCGATGAGCGTAAGGAATAGGGTCTTTTTCATGCCGGAGAAAACTCCCGAACGGCGGAAATGTTGCCTCAGAACCGCAACATGAGTCCAACCGATACCCGATAGGCGTCCGGATCTTCCAGAAAGCTGTTGTAGCGGTATTCGACGAAGGGTTTGAGGAAGGGAACCGGGGTGATGGCCACGCCGACCAATGCGCTGGCGTAGGTCTCGTGGGTTGCCTTGCGTCCGGAAATGGAGTTGTATTGCACCCGTTCAAAGCCAAAACCCAGGCCGGCATAAGGACCGAACAGACCCAGGCCGAGGCCGGTGGTGATGGCCCCGCTGATATCATACACATCGGTCTTGCCTTGGATGAACCCACCGGCGGTTTGTCGCACATCGCCCGAAAAGACCGAAGTCTGCAATTGGGTGCGCACATTCACGACCAGCAGGTTGATCACGTTCTTTTCCAACCGGAACCCGATGCCCGACTCCGGTGCTTCGTCGCGGCGTTCATAGGACATGCCCACACCGGCCCCGATCAGTTGTTGGGCGTTGGCCGGCAGGGAAACCGTCAGCAGGAGCAAAAGGAGGCTAAGAAGTCGCATGGTAGGTGGTGGGTGGTAGGTGGTGGGTGGATATTATTTCAACATTCGACATTCCTCATTTCAACAGGGTGACCATCCTCGTGCGTACCTGCCCGTCGGCTTCCAGCCGCACCACATAGATGCCGCTGGCCAGGGCGCTTGCGTCGAAGGTGATCTGATGCCGGCCCGGTGCCTGGCGACCGTCCACGAGCACGGCCACTTCACGACCCAAAAGATCATACACGGCCAGACGTGCATGGTGCGAGGTGCGAAGCGAGTAGGAAATGACCGTTGTGGGATTGAATGGATTGGGATACGCGGCATGCAGTATGAATCTGTCCTCTGTCCCCTGTCCGCTGTCCTCGATGGATGTGGAGGTGGTGGTGCGGAAGGTGCCGGTGCCGGAGCGTCGGCCGTTCCAGCCGTCGGTGGCGAGCACGTCCCAGGTGTAGGTGGAACCGGGGCGCAGGTGGGTGGTGGGCAGGGTGGCGTGCGTGCCGGTGGTGACGAGGGTGGTGTCCAGCCCCGGACCCCGCACATGCACCCGGAACCGCACATCGGTGCCGTCGCCGCCGGTCCATGTGAATCCGAGCAGGGGACCGTAGGTGGCGGGGTCGAATCCGGATCCGTCTTCGGGGGCGAAGAGGGCCACGGGCGTGAGGTCGGGCAGACCGGCCGGGAGATCGCCCACCCGGAAGGCCGGTTCCAGGATGTAGGAGAGGGTGTTGCCGGCCGCATCGGTGGCGCGCACCTGCAGGTCGTGGTAGCCGGCCGCCCAGGCGTCGGGGTCGGTGGGCAGGGGCAGCCAGTCGGTGGTGCCCACGGGACGCACCCGTAGTTCCGAGGTGGCCACGGTGCCGTCCTGATCCGGATGCAGGCGTTTGTCGCGCAGGTCGGCGCTGAGGGTGCGGGTGGCGGGGTCCCAAGCCAGGGCCCGGATATGGGGCGGATTCGGATCTTCGAGGCGGTCCAGGTCGAACCCGAGTTCCACACGGGCGTGGGCTTGCCAGTGGTCGGTCCAGGCATCGGTCATTTCCAGGTGCATGCTTCCGGGCCCTTGCGGAAAAGACCAGGGTACCAGTTTGGCCAGAATGTCGTTCACCAGGGTGTCGGCTTGCACGGTGAGGTCGTTGCGGTCGCGCAGGTCCCACTGCACCCGCCGCACCGGGAGGTCGCCTTGGGGATAGGTGAACAGGGCCCGACGCACGGTCTGGTCGAATCGCACGTTGCCCGTGAAATTGCGCATGCGTCCGGTGAAGGCCAGGGTTCCGGTGCCCAGGTCGTAGGTCGAGGGACCCGACTCGGTGCGGAAGGGGGCTTCCGGCTCGAAATACTGGGTGTATTCCATGCCCGAGGGATGGGGTCTGAGCAGGGCGCTCATGGTCAGCAAGTCGCCCTGGGGGTTGTGCGTCAGGTCGTACACGGCCACCCCGTGGTAGCGGAGGGTGGCATCGGTTTCGGGCACGCGGCGGTAGGCGTAGGTTCGCTCGAAGGGGGCTTGCAACCGGTATCCGGCGTTCTCGCCGGGGATGATGTGGCCGTTCGAAAAGGTGCCGATGGGCACCATATCGTACACTTCGGGGGCTACGAGCAGGGTGGTGGTGCCCGCGGGCGGATGGAAACGGTAGGTGACGGGCAACAACTGGGCGGGCCCGTCCGCCAGGGTGATGGGTTCGCGGATGCCCGCGCCGAATCCGTAGGTATAGATATGCGGGATGCCGGATGTATGGACCGGTTCATGCAGGCTCAGATCGAACCGGAACCGGTTGTCGAAATCGCTGAACGCCAGGCGTTCGAGCCGGAACCCCATCATGGAGAAGCGGAATCCGCTCACGTGGCGCATGGAATAGAACCCCATGTCCGGACTCAGGGTATCTCCGTTCAGATCCTTCAGGGCGAAGTTGACCTCGTTGGTCAACTCGGCGGTGGACAAGGCCAGGGTGGTCCGGTTGGAGACCGACACCCGTTCGCGGATGAGGAACCCGGCTTTCACGCTGTTGGCGGTGGGAAACTCCAGGTATTGGGCCACCACATCGTAGGTGCCGGCGCTCAATGGAACCGATACCCGGTTTCCGGGACCCTCCACGGCGTCGACCAGACTTCCCGTGTTGAACACGAGCACGTTGCTGGGCGCCACGTCGAAATCCA
Organism: Balneolales bacterium; assembly: GCA_024711145.1. Lineage (GTDB taxonomy): Bacteria > Bacteroidota > Rhodothermia > Balneolales > HLUCCA01 > JANJTJ01. Next base: position 428 of record JANJTJ010000112.1, on the reverse strand, counting down.
GCACCAATTGAGGGGTTCGTACGGCGGTGAAGGGCACTACCACCGAGGCATTGGGATATTGGAAGCGGATGAGGCCGCGATGTGGGGTGCGCAGGTCGTTCGACAGGGGCAATGCGGCCGCGGTAAGGGTGAAGGTGGCGGTGAAGGTACCCGATGCGCCCGGGCTGATGAACCGGCTGGCGGGGCTTACCGTTACCGACAAGCCCGGCAGCGCTTCTTCCACCACGTGGCTGAAGGTGCGGGCGCTGCCGGACAGATTGGTGACCGTGAAGGTGTGGGTTTGGGTGCCGTCGGCTTCCACATTGCCCAAGGATACCGTGGCCGGAGTGACCAGGAAGGGTTGGGTGTCGGCCCGTTCGATATCCACGCGGCCGGCGCCGGCCACCCAGATACCCAGGCCCACATCCACCGAACCCTGCATCAGCAGG
>JANJTJ010000106.1 GCA_024711145.1 Balneolales bacterium | reverse complement strand
ATCGCCGGCCCCGGCACCAGCACGCGCCACCCGTGCAGGGCGAGCCCGAGGAGGGCGAGCCCCAGCACCTGACGGCGCTCCCGCGCCGTCACCTGAAGGGTCTCGAGCGCGAAATACATGCGGCGGTTCCACGTCTTCATACTCCTATGTGGCGCCGAACCCACCTACCTGACACCCCGCAACCCGTTTCCGGAACGATTCCTACCGCCGACCTCCTATCTTCGGCCATGCCGCAACCGGAACGCCATTTTTTCACCTACGGATCCCTCCAAATCCCGTACCTCCAGGTCGGGTCTGGCGCCCCCCTGGTCTTCTTCCACGGGTGGGGTGCCTCCAAGGAATCCTTCCTGCCCCTGGTAGCCGCCCTCCGGCTGGAACGCACCTGCATCCTGCCCGATTTTCCGGGGTTCGGTGAGGCCGCTCCCCCTCCCGAGGCCTGGAATGTGGACGCCTATGCCGACCTGGCCGCCGCTCTCCTACGCCATGTGGGCAACGGCGCGCCCGTAGACGCCCTGGCTCACAGTTTCGGCGGACGCGTGCTCATCAAACTCATGGCGCGCGCCGAAGGCACCTCGGTGCTCGGCCAGGTGCTCATCACCGGCGGTGCCGGCATGAAACCCCGCCGCAAACCGATGTTCTATGTGCGGAAATACACGGCCAAACTGCTGAAAGCGCCCTTCATGGTGCTACCGTCCGCCTTGCGCGAACCCGGACTCGCCCGCCTCCGGAAAACGGCCTTATGGAAATCGCTCGGTGCCGGCGACTACAAGAGCCTGGACGGCGTGATGCGCGAGGTCTTCGTGAAAACGGTTTCCGAATTCCTGGAACCCTGTCTGCCCCGGATTCCCCATGCCGTGCTGCTGGTCTGGGGTGAGAACGACGACGCCACCCCGCTCTACCAGGCCGAACGCCTGCGCGACGGACTGGCCGGCGCCGCCTTGGTCACCATTCCCGCAGCGGGGCATTACGCGTTCCTGGACCAGACCCAACGCTTCGCGCGCATCGCGGAGGCCTATTTCGCGCCTCAGTCGCGGTAGAATCGGGCGCGCAGGTCGGACCAGGTGGGGTCGCTTCCAACCGGGATATCCGTCCATTCCCGTATGCTCCACAACCCGTTGGGCGCCTGCACGATACGCAAGGCCATGCGCCCCCGCACCAGGGTTGGAACCCCGGCCGAGGCCCGGTTGTGGAACACCGTAAGCGCATACCGGGCAACCACCTGCTGTTCGGTAAGCGAGGCGTTCTCGATCACCACCTCCGTAATCTGCAGGCTGTGTCCGCTGCCGTTCACCGAGGCCGCCGCCATGTTCCGGAACCAGACCCCTTCCGACATCACATCCCAGCCGAGCCAGACATCCGGATATTCGGATTGGGCCGCCGGCGCCGGTGTGAACCCATAGGCTTCCTCATCCAGACTCCGGGTGAAATTGAAGGCGCTCATGCCCTCCACGGCCGATTCCAGATTCTCCAACACCACTTCCGGCCGGTCGGGCTGGCGGAACACCGCGGCCCCACCCGACGGGTCCTCCGCCTCGCGCACGGCGAACAGGTCGCACCCGGCCACCAGGCCCAGGATCAGCGCTGCTTGAATTCCGGACCGAAGTAGGTATACCATTTCCGGAAGGGGACGAATGCGGTGGCGGCATCGAACGGACGGCGGCGGGGAGCTTGGCGGCAGGCCTCGCTGCAACACCCTTCCAACAGGTGCGCCGCTTCCGGACACACCACGAACAGGCGGTTGCAATCCATGTTGGCGCAATTCAGGTAGGTATCGGCCGGGCGGCCCGAAATCTCGCAATGGGCGATGGGTTCGGTTTCGGCGGGGTTCACCGGCACCGCCAGGCGGTCGTCGAACACGAAGCATTTGCCCTTGAAATGGGCACCGCCCTCTTCTTTCGCATAGGTGAGGATGCCGCCGTGCAACTGGTTCACATCCGCATATCCCTTCTTTTTCATCAGGACCGAGAACTTCTCGCAGCGGATACCCCCCGTGCAGTACATGAGGATCTTCTTGTCCTTCGGAATGGCGGCCTGGTCCACCCAATCGGGAAACTCATGGAAATTGCGGCGATCGGGCAGCAGGGCGCCTTCGAAATGCCCTATGGCCGATTCGTAATCGTTGCGGGCGTCGATGACCACCACATCCGGATCGTTCGATTCGAGCACGGCGCGCCATTCGGCCGGACTCAGATGCCGGCCGCCTTCTTTGGGATCGAGCGGTTCGGAATAGTGGATGGAAACGATTTCCGGCCGGTACTTGACGATGAGTTTGGCGAAGGGAACCCGGTCGGTGGCATCGGTCTTGAATTCGGTTTGGGCCAGGTTCGGATGGGACCGGAGCCAGACCTGATAGGCGTCGGTGTCGGCCTGCAACCCCGCCAGAGTGCCGTTTATGCCTTCTTCGGAAACATAGATGCGGCCCAGCAGGTTGTGGTTCGCACACCACCTCTTGTGCTCGGCGATGAAGGCGTGCGGGTCGGCGATGGGGGAAAAATTGTAATAAAGCAGTACGTTGACGGTCATAGACCAAAGGTATGGGAATCGCGGTTCTGTTGCTTGTTTTCGGGGTTGTGGGGCCGCCGTCCGGCGGAATCGGACGCTGTGCGACCCCCCTGCTCATGCAGGGTGATGTTTCCCTGCTGAAGGGGTTTTCCACGCACCGAACGGTCGCCCAACACCAGTGGATTTCCCCATCGGGACACTTCCGCATGGAATACGACCTGATCGGAACCCACGCGGTACCCTCCACCGATGCCGACCAGAACGGCATTCCCGATTATGTGGAACGGGCGGCCGAATATGCAGAAGCATCGCGGGCCTACCTGGTGGACACCCTCGGCTACCGGGACCCCGTGCGCCCCGGCCTGCCGTATGTGATCCGGTTCGAGCAGATGGGGTTCTATGGCTACAACCAGTTGGATGGTGCCGGCAACACCTATGTGGCCGTACATCGGAATTTCGAGGGATTTCCGACCAACGACGATCCCGAGGGCGATGTGTTGGGCGCGTTGAAGGTGACCATCGCCCATGAGTTGAAGCACGCCATCCAATACCGCTACGATTTCCGGGCCAATCTGGCCGGAACCCCGTCGGGGGCGCCCTGGGCCGAAATCGATGCCACCGCCGCCGAAGAGATCGTGTACCCCCAGGTGAACGACTACCTGAATTATCTGGGGGGCAGTTCGCTCTCGGGCGCACCGGGAGGGAGCGTGCCCACCGCAACCACGCAAAACGCCTACGCGCAGAGCACGTTCGCCCTGTATTTCCACCAGCGGCTGTCGCCGGCGCATTGGGTGGCGGCCTGGGAGCGGGTGGCCTTGCAGCCGAACATCCCCATAGGCACCTGGTTGGCCGAAACGAATGCCGGCTATTGGGCGGCCGCCTTCGCCGAAGCGCACCTGTGGCATTACCTGGGCGGCACCCGTGCCCTGGGCGGCTACGGCTTTCCCGACGCGGCCCGGTTTCCGACCTCCCAAGCCACCGCGCAGACCCTGACCGACCCCGGCACCACGTTGTCCGGCACCTTGTCGGCACGGGCCGCACGCCACCACACCCTCACCTTGCCGGCCGGCCGCAGCGGCGGGCTGCGGGTGGTATTCTTCAGGTCCCAACCCGACGTGGAAATGGCTTTCGCCGTAACCCTGACCACTGGCGACCGCCAGGTGCATGTGCCCGACCCCAGATCGGACGGCCGGTTCGGGTTCGCCGAATACCGGCTGCCGTATGCATGGGATGATGTGGCCGCATTGGGCGTGGTGGTGGCCAATGCCGCTTCCGTGTCGGCCGAGTTCGCTTTCCGGGTGGAGACCACCACCCAACCATCCGGCAAGACCTTCGGTGATGTGGACCTCTCGGGCATGGTGGACGTCCAGGACCTGCAGCAGGCCTTGGAGTGGTGGACGGGAGCCCGTACCTGGCCCGGTACCGACGGCGGCCGACGCGAGTGGGCCCTGGATGGCGACGGCGACGGCATGGCCACCTTGGCCGACATCGGCCTGTTGCACCGGCGCGTGGTCTGGCCCGATTCCACCCCGTTCCCCAGCGCCACCGCCCCCGTCCCCGGCTTCTCCTTTGCCTGGCCACGACCCACCCCGACCCCGCGCAACCGCCCCTTCGCACCAGTTTCACCCGCCCTAAGCCACCGCTTCTCCCCCGAGGGAGACTCCCTCATCGTCACCATCCACGGTGCCGATCCCACACGGGCCACCGCTACCTGGGGCTACCGGTTCGCCCTCTCCGACACCGGCGTGGTGCTCTTCAACCGCGCCCTGTTGCCCGACCACCCCGAGGTGCCCTTGCGATCCGCCCAACATGCCCCCGACGGTCCCATCGCCGTGGTGAGCCCTCTGGCCGGCACCGGGCGCATCGGCTGGAATACCCCGGTGGAACTCCGTTTCCGCGTACTGCGCAGGGCACCCGGCACCACCCTGACCTTGCTGGAGGCCGATTTCGGGGCCGAATGGACCCCTACCTGGAATTCACAGGCCACCCTGGTGTTCGACGCCGATCCCATGAATCCGGTCGGCATCGAGCCGATCCCCGCCTCCATGCCGGAGACCATCAGCCTGCTGAACGCCTATCCCAATCCCTTCAATCCGTCCTCGGTTGTCAGTTATCGGTTGACCGTCGACAGCCAGACCCGGGTGGCCATCCATGATGTCTTGGGGCGCGAAGTGGAGGTGCTGTTCCGGGGTCGGCTGGCGGCGGGCACGCATCGTATGACCTGGGATGCGGGAAGGAACGCTTCGGGGCTCTATTTTGTGGTGGTGGATGCCGGCGCCGAACGCCGGACCCTCCCGATCACCCTTCTGAAATGATGTCTCTCCGTTCCGCGGCCCTGGTGCTGCTGTTACCGGCCGCCTTGGCCGCCCAATCCGACCCCATCAAATGCGGCGTACCGGCCCTGTTGCTGGGTGAGTCGTTCCGGGCCAAAACCGATACCCGTACCGCCGCAACCCAGGTCTATGATTCTCCGGGCGGCAAATTCCGCCTCACGTACGAGACCGATGGCCCGGATGCCGTGCCCCTGGCCGACCTGAACCTGAACGGGGTTCCCGATTATGTGGAGAAAGCCGCCCAATTCGCCGATTCCAGCTACAGTTATCAGGTTTTGGAACTCGGGTTACGTGACCCCGTGCTTCCCGGCCTCCGGTACAACATCTATTTCGAAGACCTTCCCTACTACGGCTACACGCAGATCCAGGGAGCTACCACCTACATCGTGCTGCACAGCACCTTCGCCGGGTTTCCGCCCAACAACGACCCCGAAGGCGATGTGATGGGCGCGTTGAAGGTGACCATCGCCCACGAGTTCAAACATGCCATCCAATACGCCACCAACCGGTGGTTGGGCGATGCCGGAAATGTGAATTGGGTGGAAATGGATGCCACCATGATGGAGGAGATCGTGCATCCGGACGTGGACGATTATTACCACTACATCGGCAGCAGCACCGGCATTTTCCGCAACCCGGGGCGATCCACCCCCTTGGCCTACGACCACGCCACCTGGATGCTCCATTATGCCGAAGCCTACGGCATCGGGTTCTGGGTCGACGTCTGGAACGAGATCGCCACCACATCCGCCCGCATGGTGACCGCCATATCCCGGGAACTCGGCCGCCGCGGCGAAGACGCCTTCGCCCACACCTTCGCCCGCAACCATGCCTGGCATTTCGCCAGCGGAACGCGCACCACCGGTGGGTACGGGTTCCTGGCTTCCGACGAGTACCCCACGGCTACAGCGACCTTGCGGACCCTGGCTGCCGATACCACCTATGCGCAGGCCACCATTCCCAAATTGGCGGCCCGTTATTACGAATACGCCGTACCCGCCGGCATGAGCGGGCCCCTGGCACTCGAATTCTTTTATGAGGGAACCGCCATCAGCATCGGTCTTATGGGCATTACCCCAGCCGGCGAGGTCCTGGAAACCACCGCTTCGGGCGATGCCGCCGGGTATCTGATGGTTTCCACGCCCTGGTCCATCGGCGATGTGGCCTTCATTCGCATGGTGGTCGGCAATGCCGCCGAAACGGGAACCCTGGCCTATTCGGTGCGGACCGCCGCCATCGAGATTCCGGAATTCCCCCTGTTGGAACCCAATTTTCCGAATCCGTTCAACCCTTCCACCTTCATCCCCTATTCCATACCGGCCATCGGACCGGTGCGCATCACCCTGTGGGATGTGTTGGGACGACGGGTGGCCACCTTGGTTGATGGCGTACAATCGGCAGGTACCTACACCCTGCGCTACGATGCCGACAACCTGGCCAGCGGCGTGTATTTCGTGAGGTTGGAGACGGCCGGAGTGGTGCGCACCCGGGCGATCACCCTGGTACGCTGACCGCCGGAAAGACCCGGCCCGACACTTCACCGAAACCGGGTGCCGAAATGACAACCGTTTCGCCGTCTTCCAAATAGGGCCCATCGGTTTCCAACAGACACCCTTCGGAACCGGGCTCCGGGCCGCTCACCGTTCCGGAACCGAACAGGTCGCCCGGGTTCAGGTTGCAGCCGGTAACGGTATGATGGGCGATCATCTGGGAAGGGCTCCAATGGAGATTCCGGAAATTGCCCGTACGGATGAGGGCGCCGTTGCGCCTCACCTCGTACGGAATGTCCAATGCCCAGGGGGAGGGCTCTCGCAGATAGGGAAAAAGGTCGGGGTCCTGCTCCGGTATTTCCACTTTCCGCGCCTTCAGGGCTTCCAAGGGAACCACCCACGGCGAAACCGACGTGGCGAAGTGTTTGGAAGTGAAGGGACCGAGGGGCACGTATTCCCACCGTTGGAAATCCCGCGCACTCCAGTCATTCAAAAGGACGAAGCCGAATATATGTGATTCGGCATGCTTCGCCGCAACCGGTTTGGTTAAAGGATTTCCTTTTCCGATGAAAATGCCCAATTCCACTTCGAAATCGAGCTCGGTGGTGGGCCCGAAGGAGGGTCGTTGGCCATTCGGACGGACGATGTCCGTGCCCGAAACGACCACCGACGACGCGCGGCCATGGTACCCGACCGGCAATTTGAACCAATGGGGCAGAACGGCCTTGTCCGGGTCGCGGAACCGGGCACCGACCCGATACGCGTGGTGGTAGCTGGCATAGAAATCGGTGTAATCGCCCACCCGGGCCGGCAGCCGCTGCTCCACGCGGTCGAGGGCGATGCGGTACCGATCCGCACGGCCGCCCTCGACCGCGTCGAGCAGTTCGCCGCGCACCCCGCGCCAGACATCCGGGCCTGCTTCCATGAACCCGTTCAGGCGCGGCGCGGCGAACCATGCGGCTGCCGGCCCACCGACCGCGCGGAACGCGCCGTCGGCCGCCATGGCGGCCAGATCGATGGCCGTGCCCGCATGACGCACCGCCACGCGCGCACCATCGGCTTCCGTGTGGATGATGCCGTATGGCAGATATTCCGGTTCTTCGCGCATGCCCCGAAGGTAGCGGTCAATTTCCGAAATGAAGCTCTTCGGTAAGGACCGACACCCGTCGCCGGGCGTAATTCACCAGATTGGGATCCTTCTCGCCAGGGGCATCCAGAAACCGCTGGTAATACTCCCGCGCCTGCCGCTTGCGGGTGCCATCCCGGTCGTAGGCCGCCGCGGTGAAATACCAGATGTCGGTACGGTCCGGCTGCAAGCGGATGGCCAGATCGTAACTGGCCACCGCTTCATCCCGGCGCCGCAATCGGTCGAGCACTACCCCCTTCTGCACATATCCATCCACCATCAACGGACCCCGGGATGCCGCGATGGCCGCATCCAGGTGGGGAATGGCCTCTTCGGGCCGGTCGGCCGACACCAAGGCCATGGCCAGGTAGAACCGGGTGTTCGGGTCTTCGGCATCCACGCGGGCCGCCGCCGTCAGAGCCTCGGTCGCTTCGTCGAACCGTTCCGCGAAATACAGGCTCATGCCCAAATTCCGCCAACTCGGGGCCGAACGGTCGCCCAGATCCACCGCCATGCGGTAATGGGCCACCGCTTCCGCATACCGCTTTCTCCGGAAAGCGATTTCACCGAGCCGTTTGCGGAAGGGGATGTGCGTGGGTGCCAACTCCAGGGCCAGGCGGCCGTGGGCCTCGGCCGCATCCAACGAGTCGAGCACATATTCCAGCCGGATGAGGTCGTGCAATACCACCAGGTTTTTCGGACCCAGCCTGTGTGCTTCGCGCAGTTCCGCCAAGGCCGGAACCGGCAGATCCAACATCTGATAGGTCTCCGCCAACCGGTATCGGAATAGGGGATTGGTGGAATCGGCCGCCACCAGGTCCTGGTACGCATCGCGGGCGCCCGTCCAATGCTCCCGCTCGGCCAACAACCCGGCAAACAGCACCCGCGCCGCCCGATGCGTGCTGTCGCGGCTGATGATGGTCTCGGCCAAAGATTCGGCCAACCCCGACTGACCCGCCTGCCTCAGGGTGCGCGCCATCAGAAACATGAGGTTCAGATCGTCCGGCCGCCGGGCCCGCGCCAGATGCAACGCCTCCACGGCTTCGTCCAACCGACCTTGATCGATGAGCGCCAACGCCGTGGAATCGGCGGCCGGGGCGCGGAACACTACCAGAAGCATGAGGAACCACATCATGGTTCCCATAATACTAATCCGTTAGTAGGAAAGCTACATGCTCTCGGGTGCCGAAATGCCCAGGATGCCCAGGCCGTTGCGCATCACTCGGGCGGTGGCGTGCAGCAGGGCGGTGCGGGCCGCGGCCAGCGCCGGCGCCTCGCCCAGGATGCGGCAGTCGTGGTAGAATTTGTGGAAGGCGGTGGCCGTCTCGTTCAGGTGGTTGATGAGGCGGTGTGGCTCCTTGCTTTCGGCCGCGCTGGAGATGGCGGCCGGAAAGGCGATGAGCTGTTTGATGAGCCCCAGTTCCGACTCGTGCGCGAGCAGACCCAGGTCGGCTTCGGCAGACACGCCGGCTTCT
>JANJTJ010000074.1 GCA_024711145.1 Balneolales bacterium | reverse complement strand
GGCGTGGATCCTGCTGGGATTCTTCTTCACCGCGCCCTTCATCCGCATCAACGGGCATCCCCTGTTGCAGCTCGACATCATCAACCGTTCCTTCATCGTGGGTGGCATGGTGTTCTGGCCGGCCGACTTCCACCTGCTGGTATTGGGCGGCCTCACCGCGTTGGTCACGCTGGTCATCTTCACGGCCATCTACGGGCGCATCTGGTGCGGCTGGGCCTGTCCGCAGACCATCTTCATGGAATTCCTGTTCCGGCGCATCGAAACCTGGATCGAAGGCGACCGGTCGGCCCGCATCCGGCTCGACAAAGCCGAATGGGGGCCCGAAAAAGTCTTCCGGAAAGGGGCCAAACACGCGGTCTTCTTCGCGCTGTCCTTCCTCATATCCAACCTCTTCCTGGCCTACATCATCGGCACGGATGCCTTGTGGGAGATCGTGACCGACCCACCGGGCGAGCATCTGGCCGGGCTGAGCGCCATCACTGTGTTTTCGGGCGTGTTCTATGCCGTATTCGCGCGGTTCCGCGAGCAGGTCTGCCATTTCGCATGCCCCTACGGCCGGCATCAGAGCGTCATGGTGGATGAGGATTCGCTGAGTGTGACCTACGATTTCCGCCGGGGCGAACCGCGGGCCAATCCCAAAGACCGGCGCACCGGAGCCATCGCAAACCCGGGATCGTGCATCGATTGCGGCGAATGCGTGCGGGTGTGTCCCATGGGCATCGACATCCGCAACGGCATCCAGCTCGAGTGCATCCAGTGTACCGCCTGCATCGATGCCTGCGACGACATCATGGACCGCATCAAGGAACCCCGCGGGCTCATCCGGTACGCCAGCCACAACCACATCCTCACGGGTACGGCCAAGGTGCTCACGCCCCGCGTGAAAGCCTACCTGGGTGTTTGGGTGGCGGTCTTCAGCCTCTTCATCTACTTCTTCAGCACCCGGGCCGACACCCAGGCCATCATCCTGCGCACACCCGGCGTGATGCACGCCACCCTGGCCGACGGTCGCCTCACCAACCTGTACAACCTCACCCTGCTCAACAAGACCTTCGACAGTCTGATGGTGGATGTGGTGGTCGTGGCACCCCAAGGTGCCGAAATCCGCCGCATCGGCGGCGACGGCTGGCTGGCACCGCAGCAGGTGCAGGAAAGCCGTTTCCTGCTGGTCCTGCCGCCCGCCGCCATAACCGGAAATGCCACCGAGGTACGATTCGAAATCCGGGTCGAAGGGGAAACGACCCAGGAAATCCGTTCCTCATTCATAGGTCCCGCCCAATGAAACCCGAAACCTCCGCCAAGATCTGGGCCCGGGGCGTGGTGCTCGCCCTCACCTTGTTCGCCCTGGGCACGGTAACCCTGGTATGGTCGCTACGGGGCACCAACATCGACCTGGTGCACGACGACTACTACGAACGCACCGTGGACTACCAGCCGCATATCGAAGCCACGGCCCGAGGCAACGCCCCCGAAAACGCCCTGCGCACCAGCTACAGCCAACGCAGAGACACCCTTTACCTGCATTTTCCGGAAGGGGCCATCGGTGGCACCGTGCGCCTGCAACGCCCCAGCGACCGCGACATGGACCGGCACCTTACCCTGCCGGACGGAACCCGGGGCACCTACGCCCTGCCGATACCCGGCCTGACGCCCGGCCTGTGGCGGATGGAAGTGGAGTGGACGCGGAACGGTACCGCCATCTACACCGAAACCCGGATCCTGTACTGACATGTGGGAGTGGGTACCGGCCGGCTTCCTGTTGGGAGTGGTGGGTAGCGCCCATTGTGTGGGCATGTGTGGTCCGCTGGCCTTGGCCATACCCAAAGAACGGGCGCTGAGGCACCACTTGGGTCGGGTGGCCGGTTACGCCGTACTCGGCGCGGGCATGGGCACCCTGGGTCAGGTAGTGCATTTGGGCGGCTTCCACAAAAGCCTGACCATAGCGGCCGGCCTGCTCGTGATGCTCACCGCCGTAACCGGCTGGAGCGCCAAAGGGGCGTGGGTAACCGCATGGATGGCGCCCCTTTGGCGCTCGCGGCGGCCGGCGGCCGCCTACGCGCTGGGCGTGCTCAACGCCTGGTTGCCCTGCGGCCTGGTGTACAGCGCGTTGGCGGCCGCCCTGGCCGTGGCCACGCCGGCCGGGAGCGCCGTGTTCATGGCCGTGTTCGGGCTGGGCACCGTGCCGGCGCTCCTGGCCCTGGCGTGGGCGGGCGGGCGCATGCCCGCCCCCTGGCGCGACCGCCTCCGGCGGGTCGCGCCGGCGTTCGTACTGGCACTGGGGTTGCTCCTGGTGCTGAGGGGGTTGGAGCTGGGCATCCCGCTGGTGTCGCCGGGTCGGCTCACCTGCCACTGAGGCGTTTCCCGCCTCCGTATCTTCCCGCCTATGTCTTCTCCTGTCCGCGTCCGTTTCGCGCCCTCACCTACGGGCATGCTCCATATCGGCGGCCTCCGCACCGCCCTGTTCAACTACCTGTTCGCCAAACACCATGGCGGCACCTTCATCCTCCGCATCGAGGATACCGACCAGAACCGCTATGTGGAAGGCGCCGAGGCCGATATCACCACCTCGCTGAAATGGGCCGGCCTGCCTTACGACGAAGGCCCCGACGCACCCGGCGCCTACGGACCCTACCGCCAGAGCGAGCGTTCCCAGTTGTACCGCAAGTACGCCGAACAACTGGTGGAAGCCGGTCATGCCTACTACGCCTTCGACACCACCGAAGAGATCGAGGCCATGCGGGAACGCCTCATCAAGAGCGGCAACCCCTCGCCCAAGTACGACTCGATCACGCGGCAGAGCATGAAGAATTCGCTCACACTGCCCCAGGAAGAGGTGAAACGCCGCCTGGATGCCGGTGAGGAGCATGTGATCCGCCTGAAGGTGCCCCGCCGCGACACGGTCCGTTTCGACGACCTCATCCGCGGTACGGTGGCCTTCGATACCGCCGGCCTGGACGACCAGGTGCTCATGAAATCCGACGGGCTGCCCACCTACCACCTGGCCAACGTGGTGGACGACCACACCATGGGCATCAGCCATGTGATCCGCGGCGAGGAATGGCTGAGCTCGGCACCCAAGCACATCCTACTGTATCAGTATTTCGGTTGGGAAGCGCCCGTCATGGCCCACCTGCCCCTCATCATGAGTCCGGCAGGGGGCAAATTGAGCAAACGCAACGCCGAGGAACTGGGCATTCCGGTGAACGTGCGCCAGTACATCGCCGGCGGCTACGAACCCGACGCCCTCATCAATTTCCTGGCCTTCCTGGGTTGGAGCCCCGGCGACGACCGCGAGATCCTCTCGCTCGACGATCTCGTGCGCGAGTTCTCCCTGGAACGCGTGAGCAAGGCCGGCGCCGTCTTCAACATGAAGAAACTGCTCTGGTACAACGAGCACTACTTCCGCGCGCAGAGTCCCGAGCGGCATCTCGCATCGCTGAAGGCGTGGATGGCCCGGCACGAGGACACGCTCGACGCCGGCTTCCGGGCCGCCTTCCGCGCCGCTTCCGATGCCGACAACGCCGCCGTTATGGCCCTCATGGCCGAACGGGTGAGCGGCGTGCACGAGCTGGCCGACAACATCCGCTATTTCTACCAGGCACCGGCCGCCTTCGACCCCGCCGATGTGGCCAAGGCCTGGAAACCGGGCTCCGCCGAGCTGGTGACCGCCTACCGCGACCGCATCGCCGGCATCGCGCCCTTCGAGGCCCAACCCCTGCACGACGCCCTGCACGCCCTGGCGGCAGAACAAGGCGTAGGCCTGGGCAAGCTCATGCAGCCCTTGCGGTTGGCCCTTACCGGCAAGACCTTCGGGCCCGATCTGTTCGCCTTCCTGCAGCGCATCGGTAGGGAGGAGTCCCTGGCCCGGTTGGCGAAGGCGTTGGCGGAGCTTTAAGGCGTTCGGGAATCTATCACCATCATTTCGATGGGCAGGTTGCGATCAACCAACTGAAGCCCAATCGCTTCAAGTGCTTCCTTCAATGACTCCACATCACCTGGTTCCCAAACGAGCGTGATTTCATACCGCTGTCGACCGAATCCGGCAGGAACGACGGGGCGCGAATCCAGCACGGTTTCAAGCACCTGCGAGACCATTCCCAGTGTCATCCCGGTCCCGGCTATGCGGCCATCCGTTTGAGTCCATCGAATGCGTGAAGCATCCACTTCCCTAAGCGAGATTTCGGCGCCTTCCATGGGTCGAAGCTCGAAAACGGGAATGGTGAGCACCTCACGAGACATGCGAATGTCGAACTTCGACTCAACCGCCCGGATGAGTTCCTGTTGAAGCGCGTCCCGGTCCGGATTGGGAATGATGATTTCCGCAATGAGTTGACTATCGGGAACATTCACGTTCCACATCATTCGGGAAGCGGTGGTTTGATATGCCGCACGGATCAGTGTGCGGGTCGAGACGCCTTTGAATACCACCTGCCGATTGTTGTAGACACCGCTGCGGCAATAGTACACCATGTTGTCCGTGATGTCATCCGGTACAACCTGGATAACGGCCTTGTGCGCCAGGTTGTCCCGTTCACGAGCGAATTGGAAATGTTCGGATGTGAACCGGGGACCCGCACATGCGGATGCCATCAGCAACAACCCAACTATTGATTGCTTGTATCTCATTGCGGAAATTAGGCACTAGCAATAACACACAAAAAGCGCCATGGCATCCTCACTTCCTATGAAACCAGAGCAGGAGATGCCACCCCGGCTACCCACCGCCGAGGAAGCTCGGGCCACGGTCCACATGGAAATCAAGGGCGATATCGTGTCACCCTTGGATGCGGAGGATTGGGGTAACCTCTCCTAACCCCCCCGTTCCTGCCGCACCCGGTAGCGCACCATGCGCCGGATGAGGGGCAGGGGCAGGGTGTCTTCGTGCGGAAACTGTACGGCACCCCGCGAAACGGGGTAGTCGGCCAGGGCGTCGCGGAAA
>JANJTJ010000131.1 GCA_024711145.1 Balneolales bacterium | reverse complement strand
GTGGGCGGAGGAGGTGGGTACTCGCTTCGCGACCTTCCTCGCGAGGGCGGGCAGCCCGGAATCCGTCGATCCCGCCTGAACGATTTTCCCCTCGAAAAAAGGGGTTGACTCCGTACCTAACTACGGACTTTAGGATGCCTCGCGTTCCCCGACGCTGCGACCGCAGTTCAGAACACATCAACAAAGCAATAAAGGAGTTTGCCATGTCCCCAGAGAGCCATTCCAAGCACCGTAGGCTGTGGACCGCCGGCCTGGCCGTCACAGCCCTCACCGCCATTTCCGCTGCCGTCCTCGGCCTACGCCCGACACCGGTCGAAGCGAACCCGAGTGCGGGTGCCCCGTCCGCGACGCCGGTGTCCGTCGCGACCGTCGAGCAGCGCGAAGTCGCGACCTGGGACGAGTTCTCCGGTCGCCTCGAAGCGGTCGAACGCGTCGACATCCGCTCGCGCGTCGTCGGCACGATGCAGGCGGTGCATTTCCGCGAAGGCGGGCTTGTGAAGGCGGGGGACCTGCTGGTCACGATCGATCCCGCGCCCTATGCGGCCGAGGTGGATCGCGCCGCGGCCCAGGTCGCGGCCGCGCAGGCGCGGGCGGCCTTCACGACGAGCGAACACGAACGCGCGCAGCGCCTGTGGGAGCAGCGCGCGATCGCCGAGCGCGAATTCGAGGAACGCGTGAATGCGCGCCGCGCCGCGGATGCCGATCTGCGCGCCGCGCAGGCCGCGCTGCAGTCGGCACGCCTGAACCTCGGTTACACGCAGGTGAGGGCGCCGGTGTCGGGGCGCGTCGGGCGGCTCGACGTCACCGTCGGCAACCTTGTCGCGGCCGGCCCCGGTGCGCCGGTGCTGACGACGCTGGTGTCCGTGAATCCGATCTACGCGAGCTTCGATGCCGATGAGCAGGTCGTCGCCCGTGCGCTGCAGGCGCTGCGCGAGGCCCACGGCAAGGCGGCTCGGATCGAAAGCATCCCTGTGCAGATGGCGACGACGATGAGCCCGGATCGGGCCTACGCCGGCCATCTGCAACTGGTCGATAACCAGGTCGACGCCCGCAGCGGGACGGTGCGCGTGCGCGCCGTGTTCGACAACGCCGACGAGAGCCTGATGGCGGGCCAGTTCGCGAAGCTGCGGATGGGACGTCCGAAGGCCGAGCCGGCCGTGCTGATCGACGAGCGCGCGATCGGCACCGACCAGAGCCGCAGGTTCGTGCTGGTCGTCGACGCCGACAACAAGACCGCGTACCGCGAAGTCACGCTGGGTGGCACGGCCGA
>JANJTJ010000098.1 GCA_024711145.1 Balneolales bacterium | reverse complement strand
TTTGGTCAGGAAGGTGAAGGATTCGGCATGGATGGTGGTCTCGCCGGTCTGGGTGGTGAAGACGTGGCCGTTGATGCCTACCCAATCGCCCAGGTCGGTGAGCTGCTTGAAGACCTGGTTGTAGGCGACCTCGCCCACATCGTCGCGACGGATGTAGATCTGGATGGTGCCCTGACTGTCCTGCAGGTTGAAAAAGGCGGCTTTGCCCATCACGCGGCGGGTCATCATGCGGCCGGCGACGGCCACCTGCAGGCGGGTCTCGGGGTCGGCGGCATAGGCAGCCTTGATGTCGGAGCTGCGGTGGGTCACCTCGTAGCTGTAGGCGAAGGGCTCGATGCCCAATTCGCGCAGTTGGGTCAACTTTTCTCGGCGGAGGGCTTCCTGTTCGTTCAGGCCCGGTTCTTGCGACATGGAGGGTCGGAAATGGATGCGTAATTTGGCCCGGAAGATACGGCATGTTGAACGAACCCTTCCGCCCCGACCTCGCACTCGACCTCCCCGAAGGGGTGGTCGTGCGCGTGCTGTTCGGGCAATCGGGGCCGGCCCAGGCGCGGTTGATGGACCTCTGGCCGGCCGCACGCATCCACAAGGCGGAATCGGGCAAACCCTGGTTGGAAACTCCCGGCGGCGGCCATCATCCCGCTTCGATCACCCACACGGCCGGATTGGATGCCCTGGCTTGGACCGTGGCCGGGGCGTTGGGTATCGATGCGGAACCCTGGCATCGGCCGGTGCATCCGCGATTGCTCGACCGCATCCGCCATCCTCGGGAGGCCGATGCCTGGTGCGCCGATCCGCTGCGCCTGTGGACCGCCAAAGAAGCGGTGCTCAAAGCCCTGGGGCACGGCCTGCGCACCCCGATGCGCAGCATCCTACTGGAGGAAACCGGTACCCACACGGCCCGGTGCCGATGGAACGGACACGAATTCCACCTAGCTTTCCACGATCTGCCCGCACATCGTCTGTGCGTGGCCCATACGCATTCCTTTTTATGAAATCCCTCGAAACGTTCCGCCAAACCCTGCTGGATGCGGGAGCGGCGCCCGAAAGCCCCGTAAAAATCCTCTTCGTTCCGCGCACCATCACCGACGCGAACCGGCAGGCCACCGAGGCCTTGTACGCGTCCGTGGCCCGGCATCCCTACGACAGCGTGGTTGTAGCCGAGAGCCGCATCCGGCCCATCGACAAGAAGATCCCCATGCCCACCGCGGCCGCCTTCGCAACCGGATTCGGGTCGGTACCGGCCGACGACGCCCTCCGCAACGACTTCTGCGACGAAGACGACGACTTCTACATCGATGACATCGCCTTCGGCGACGATATGGCCCTGTTCGCCCATCTGCCCTATGTGCAGGCCGCCTGCCAAGGGGCGGCCGTGGTTTCGGTACCCGTTTGCGATACCGATCCGGCCATTGTGCGCGAGTTCGCCTATGTGCTGAGCGAGATCCTGGGCGGCCGCAACGCCTTGATCGTGATACCGGTGGATGCCGGTACCGATGCCGAAGCCAACGCCCGAGTCAGGGACCTGGCCCAGGCGCACGACACCTCCAACCTGTTCAACCTCACCAATTCCGGTGCGGTCGAGTTGGAAGGCAGCGAAGTGCTGATCGGCGCCTTGCTCATTGCGGAAGCCTGGGGCCTGGACGTGGCGCTGGACGGCGCCACCCTCACCGGCCGCGCAGCCCTACCGCACGGATGAACGGGCGGGTAGGGCTGCGCGGATACGGCCGCATGGGCACGGCCTTGGCCGCGGCGCTGCGCGCCGCCGGCCTCGAGGTCGTGCCGGCCGACGATCCGTCGGCCGGCCTGGTCTTCCTCACCGTGCCCGATGCGGCCATCGCCGCCGTTTCGGCGGCCCTGGGCGGCGGCCGGCTGGTGCATACCAGCGGCACCGTGCCAGCCGCCGCGCTCGCCGGCGGCGGACCCAAAGCCGCCTTCCACCCGCTCATGGCCGTGGCCGCCGGCTCCGGCGCCGAGGTCTTCCGAGGCGCCACGGTGTCCATCGAATGCGACGACGACGCCCTGGCCGAAGACCTGCACGCGATGGCACTGGCCATTGGTGCACAACCGGTCCGGGTGGATGCCCACCGGAAGGCGGCCCTGCATCAGGCGGCCGTTTGGGTCTCCAATTTCCGCCTGGCCCTGCATGCGGCCGCCGACGCGCATCTGGCCGCTTCGGGTATCGACCGCCGCTCGGCCGACCTCTTCGCCGCCCTCATCGCCCAAACCGAAGCCAATCTGACCACCGCGGCCCCGGCCGACATCCTCACCGGCCCGGCCAGCCGCGGCGATTGGGAGGTCGTACGCACCCAGCTGGCCCGTTCGACCGATCCGGCCGCACGCCTGGCCTATCTGGGGCTCACCCGCATCCTGGCCGAAGCGGCCGGGCTGACACCGCCCGACGATCTCCGCACCCCAGGTATATGATTTTACAGCGCTTTACCTCCGCTTATTGCAAATTCCCGTCCTCATGAGAACCACTCTGATCCCCGTGTTGCTGGCCTCCGTGCTGGGTCTGGCCGCTTGCGCCGGCGATGGCCGACGCGGCGAAGCCTTGCCCGTAATCCCGCTCCAACCCGAAGGCATTGCCCCGCTCATCGCATCCCATAGCGGTCAGAAGGCCGTTCTGGTGAATGTGTGGGCCATCTGGTGCGTGCCCTGTGTGGAGGAGTTCCCCCATCTGGTGGAATTGAGGGAAAAGTACAAGGACCGCCTCGAGGTCGTCTTCATCTCGGCCGATTTCGACGACGAACTCGACCGCGTGCAGCAATTCCTCACCGACCAGGGTGTCGATTGGCAGACCTACATCAAAGACGGCAAAGACGAACCCTTCATTCTGGCCATCCATCCCGATTGGAGCGGTGCGCTACCCGCTACCGCCGTATATGATGCCTCGGGTCAGCCCGTGACCTTCTTCGAACAACCCGCCGATTACGAAACCTTCGAACGCTACATCCTCCAAGCCCTTCAAACCGATACCCCATGAAACCCTTGCTCTCCCTGCTGACTCTGGCCGCCGTGCTCACCACGGCCTTCGTGACCGCCGACGTCCAAGAACTGGCGGTCGGGTCTACCGGTCCCATGTTCGATTACCGCATGGAAGCCACCGATGGCAAAACCTATACCATGGCCCAGGTGAAAAAAGCCAATGGCACGCTGCTCGTGTTCACCTGCAACACCTGCCCCTGGGTACACCGTTGGGAAGACCGGTACAACGATATCGCCGCTGCCGCCGAACGCAACGGGGTGGGGCTGATCATGGTGAATCCGAACGAGGCCATCCGCAACAACGGGGAATCCATGGCCGACATGAAAGCCCGTGCCACCGACAAAGGGTACCGCTTCATCTATGCGCTGGACAAGGACCACCGCCTGGCCGATGCCTACGGCGCCACCCGTACCCCGCATGTGTACCTCATGGACAAAGACAACAAGCTGGTCTATGTGGGTGCCATCGACGACAACGCCCAAAGCAAGGAAGGGGTGGAGAATCCCTACCTGTTGAATGCCTTGGAGAAACTCGGAAACGGCCGACCCCAGGCTCCCACCAACACCCGTGCCCTGGGCTGCACCATCAAACGGCTGTCCTGAGCCCAAATCTCCGTATTTTCAAGGCCTTCCGGATTCCACCCGGGAGGCCTTTTTTGTTGCCATGCCCACCTGGATCCTCCATACCGAATTCCGATTCGATTCCGCCCACCGCATAGACGGGTACGACGGAAAATGCGCCAACCTGCACGGACACACCTACCGGGTGCGGGTTTCGGCCAAATCGCATACCCTCAACCCCAGCCAGTATCTGAAAACCCCCGACATGGTCTGCGATTTCCGGGAGCTGAAATGGGCGTCGAAGGATGCGTCGAAGGGTGGTCTGGACCATGCCTATCTGAACGACCTGTTGCCGGTGGTCACCACAGCCGAGCGCATCGCCGAGTACATCCATCAGGAAACCAAGAAACGCCTGCCCGACGGCATCGAACTGACCGTCACGGTATGGGAGACACCCGACAGCTGGGTCGAGTACACCGATGCCGATTGAATACCCCGTAATGGAGCACTTCCACACCATCCAGGGTGAGGGGGTGTTTACCGGTTGGGCGGCCTATTTCATCCGCTTGGCCGGGTGCGACGTGGGCTGCCATTGGTGCGATGTGAAAGACAGTTGGGATGCCTCCAAACATCCGCGGGTATCGGTTGAGGCCCTGGTGGCAGCCGCCGTGGCTTCCGGCGCGCCCATCGCCGTGATCACCGGGGGCGAACCGCTGTTGCATGAGCTGGGCCCGCTCACCCGCGCCCTGAAGGCGGCCGGCCTGCGCACCCACATCGAAACCTCCGGATCTTCGCCTTTCAGTGGGGAATTCGATTGGGTGACCCTTTCGCCCAAGCGGTTCAAGCCGCCCACCGAGGAGATCTATGCCCATGTGGATGAGCTGAAAGTGGTGGTTTTGACCCCCAAGGACCTGAAATGGGCGGCCGAGCATGCGGCCAGGTGTCCTGAAGACGCACGCCTGATGTTGCAGCCCGAATGGGATACGCCCCGGGCCATGCCCTTGATCGTGGAGCATGTGAAGGCGCATCCGGAATGGACCGTGAGCCTGCAGACCCACAAATTCCTCAACATTCCCTGATATGGACATGGAACGCACGGTGGTGGTGACCGGGGCCGGCAAAGGCATAGGTGCGGTGATCGCCCGCCACCTGGCGGCCAGCGGCCGGTATCGCCTGCTGCTGGTCTCGCGCACGGCGGCCAGCCTGGAGGCCACCGCCGAGGCATGTAGGAATGCAGGCGCCCAGGTGGATACCCAGGCGCTGGACCTGACCGACGCGGCGGCCGTGGCGGCCTGGCAGCCCACGTTCGCTCCGGGGCCCATCGCCCTGGTGAACAACGCCGGTGGTTATCTGGGCAAACCGTTGGCCGAAACCACCGATGCCGACATGCTGGGGCAGGTGGAGCAGAATCTGATGGCCGGGTTCCGCATCACCCGGAAACTGTTGCCGGCCCTGGAAGCCGGTGGCGACGGGCGCATCATCACCATCGGGTCCATCGCCGCGGTACAGGGCCTGGAGCGGGGAGGGGCGTACGCCGCCGGCAAACACGCCGTGCTGGGTTGGTCCCGGTCGCTCCGGTTGGAACTGCGCCACAAAGGCATAGCCGTTACCACCGTGAACATCGGGCCCACCTGGAGCAGCAGTTGGGATGGGTCGGACATGGACCCCGCCCGCATCATGGATCCCACCGATGTGGCCCGCACCATCGCCTATCTGCTGGACATGAGCCCCCGCACGGTGGCCGAGGAAATCCTGCTGATGCCCGCTAAGGGCGACCTGTAACCCGGTCGAAGGCGGCTTTGACGGTTTCGTTGTAGCCCCGGACGGGTGTGGGCACGAAGGGCCGACCCGTGAGGCGTTCGTACAGCTCGATGTAGCGCTGGCTGGTGTGTTCCACGAAGGCATCGTCCATGGTGGGCATCACGTCGCCGTCGCGCCCTTGGAATCCGTGTCCCATCAACCATTCGCGGACGAATTCCTTGGAGAGCTGGCGCGGTTTTTCGCCCCGTTTCAGCCGTTCCTCGTAGTCGTCGGCCATGAAATAGCGGGACGAATCGGGCGTGTGGACCTCATCCATCAGCACCACCCGGCCGTGGAACAGGCCGAATTCGTACTTGGTGTCCACCAGGATGAGGCCGCGTTCGGCGGCGATGCGGGTGCCCCGCTCGAACAGGCGGAAGGCATAGGTACGCACCTGCTCCCAGATATGGGGATCCACCTTGCCCTGGCGGAGCAGGTCGGCCTCCGAGATGTCCTCGTCGTGCCCTTCCACGGCTTTGGTGGCCGGGGTGAGGATGGGAGAGGGGAAGGGGGCGTTCTCGCGCAACCCCTCGGGCAGGCGCACGCCGCACAGGTAGCGGCCGCCGGCGGCATAGGTGCGGGCCGCATGGCCGGCCAGATACCCGCGCACCACCACCTCCACCGGTATGCCCATGCAGGCTTTCCCGATGGTCACGTTCGGATGGGGCACCTCTACCAGATGGGTTTCCACGATGTCCGATATCTGTTCGAACTGATAGGCCGCCAATAGGTTGAGTACCTGTCCCTTATATGGAATGGCACGAGGAAGTATGTGGTCGAATGCGGAGATGCGGTCGGTTGCGACCAACCCGATGCGGTCGGCACCCAGGCGGTACACGTCGCGCACTTTGCCCCGGTAGGGTTCTCCGTAGCCGGGAATGTCGGTCCGGCCGATGGTGTCCGTCATAACCTCAGGACCGTTGGGTCGATTTCCGGATGATGAGTTCGGGTTCCACTTTCACACGGAGCGGTTCGGTGGCGTCGGTTGAGAACCGCTCGGCGATGCGTTGGATGGTCTGCCGGCCGATCTGGTACATCTTCTGGTCGATCGTGGTCAGGTCCATGTACTTGGCGATCTTGATGTTGTCGTACCCCATCACGGCCACATCCTCGGGTACCCGGTATCCGAGTTCCTTGAGGGCATAGATGGCGCCCATGGCCTGTGCGTCGTTCGAGCAGAAGATGGCTTCCGGCATCTTGTTGCGATGGCGCAGGATGTGGATGGCTTCCTGGCCGGCTTCTTCGGAAAAGCCGGCATGCTTGCGCGTGATGCCCGAAACCAGGCAGTCTTCGTCCATGGGGATGTCGTACTGGAGCAGGGCGTCGCGGAAGCCCTTCTCGCGCAGGTCGGATATCTGCGAGGTGCTGTGCGGCCGCACCATGCCGATGCGGGTGAAACCCTGCTTGATCAGGTGCTCACCGGCCAGGAAACCACCCTTGTAATTGTCCCAATAGATGTAATCGAAGGCCGGATGCTCCTCGCCGACCAGAATGATGGGAATGGGCAGGTCCTGCAGGCGACGTTGGATGGACTCCGTGATCTCGATGGAGAACATGATGAGGGCGTCCGGCATGCCCTTGTCCAGAAATTTCTCGAAATGCTTTTCCGGTGCGTCGGAACCGGTATTGTAGATTACGAAATCCAGATCGATGGTCTTGATTTCGTCCTTGATACCTTTGAGCACCTCGGTGAAGAACGGGGTGGTGAAGGTGGGTACCGCCACCGACACCAGCTGCGGTTCGCGTCGGGCCAGCTTGCGGGCGTTCACCTGGGGGTGGAAATCCAGCTCCCGGATGGCGGTACGTACTTTCTCCTGGGTGTCTTCCGATACGTAGGGGCTGTCGTTCAGAACCCGGGAGACGGTGGATATGGCCACGCCGGCGCGTTTGGCCACATCATAGATGGTGATCTTTTTGGGCATTTCCGGTGCGAATGATAGATTCCAATATACACTGGAACGAAACGGGCCGACGGGGGCATTCTCCCCGGAAAGCGATACGCATGAATCCTTCCGTCACCCTATTGAACAAACCCTACCAATGGCTGCGGCCGGTGTACGAGCGCACGTCCCTGCATCGGGGTGTGATCGATCAGCTCGACCAACCGGATCTGCGCGAAGCCTATTCCGTGTGCCGGCAGATCACCCGCGACCATGCCAAGACCTTCTACCTGGCCACCCGGTTCCTGCCCTATCCCAAGCAGCGCAGCATTTTCGCCATCTATGCCTTGTGCCGCCACGTGGACGACCTGGTCGACGAACTGGAAGATTCGGCCAGCGGCCGGCGCATCCAGGCCGCGGAAGTGCATCAGGTGGTGGACCGGTTCCGGCGCGACCTGCACCGGGCCTACGACGGCGATTCCGGTTCCAATCCCATCCTGGTCGCCTTTTCAGACACGCTCAAATCCTTCCACATCCCCATCAGCCAGCCGTTGGAACTCATGGATGGCGTAGGTATGGACCTGTACAAGAACCGATACGCCACCTTCGACGAGCTCTACACCTACAGCTACAAGGTGGCCTCCGTGGTGGGACTGATGACCAGCGAGGTGTTCGGATATGAGGATCCGGCCGCCATACGGCATGCCGTGGATCTGGGCATCGCCATGCAGCTCACGAACATCCTGCGGGATGTGGGGGAGGATCTCGAGCGCGACCGCATCTACCTGCCGGCCGACGAGTTGGCCGCATATGACCTGACCGAACGGGATCTGTTCGCCCATACCTACGACGAACGGTTCATGGATCTGATGGCCTTCCAGGTGGCTCGGGCACGCAACTACTATGAAAGCGCCGATGCCGGAATCCCCATGCTTTCGGCCGATTCGCGTTTGCCGGTGATCATGGCCCGCGAGAATTATTCCCGCATCCTGGATGTGATCGAGCGGAACCTGTACCAGGTGTACCGGCATCGGGCGTTCCTGACCACGGGCGAGAAGCTGAAAATCCTGCCGCGGGCGGCCTGGAAGCTGACGGTTCGCTGAGTCGGGCCGCAGGTGTAGGTGGTATATTTGCCGCCATGCCACCCATCCGAACCGTTCTGGTCGCCAACCGGGGAGAAATTGCGGTCCGCGTGATGCGTACCTGCCGCGAACTGGGAATCCGCACGGTAGCCGTGTATTCCGATGCCGACGCCGACGCCGTGCACACACGGTATGCGGATCTGTCGGTGCATATCGGCCCGGCCCCGTCCAAAGACAGCTACCTCATCGCCGAGCGCATCCTGGAGGCCGCCAAGGCCACGGGTGCCGACGCCATCCATCCCGGGTACGGGTTTCTGAGCGAGAACGCCGGTTTCGCCCGCCGTTGCGCCCAGGCCGGCATCACGTTCATCGGTCCGCCGCCCGAAGCCATCGACCGCATGGGCGACAAGACCAAGGCCCGCGAGCTCATGGAAGCCGCCGGCGTGCCCTTGCCGCCCGGTACCACCACGGCGCTCACCTCGGTGGAGGAGGCGGTGGAGACCGCCCGGCGCATCGGGTTTCCCGTGCTCATCAAAGCCGCCGCCGGTGGTGGGGGCAAGGGCATGCGCCTGGTGCATGCCCCCGACCAGTTGGAGGCCGCCGTGCGCGCGGCCAAATCGGAAGCCCTGAGCGCTTTCGGCGACGACCGCGTGTATGTGGAAAAATACCTGGAAGAGCCCCGGCACGTCGAGTTCCAGATCCTGGCCGACCAACACGGCAACGTGCTGCACCTGTTCGACCGGGAATGCTCCATCCAGCGCCGGCACCAGAAACTGGTCGAGGAAGCCCCTTGCGCCATCCTGTCTGCCGAGCTCAGGGCCCGCATGGCCGATGCGGCCGTGACGGCCGCCCGCGGCTGCGGCTATGTGGGTGCCGGTACCATCGAATTTCTGGTGGACAAACACCTCGATTTCTACTTCCTGGAGATGAACACCCGCCTGCAGGTGGAGCATCCCATCACGGAACTGATCACCGGTACCGACCTGGTGGCCTTACAGATCCATGTGGCGGAAGGGCACCCCTTGCCCATGACCCAAGCCGACCTGGCCATGCGCGGGCACGCCATCGAATGCCGGATCTGTGCCGAAGACTCCGAGAACCGGTTCCTGCCCAGTACGGGCCGTTTGACCACCTACCGCGAGCCCTCGGGACCGGGAGTACGGGTGGATGCCGGCGTGGACGAAGGCACGGAAGTATCCAGCTACTACGATCCGCTCCTGGCCAAACTGGTGGTATGGGCGCCCACGCGGGAGCAAGCCATCCGGCGCATGGACCGTGCCCTGGCGGAATACCGCATCCGGGGTGTGCAGACCACCATTCCGTTCTGCCGGTTCGTGATGGCCGACGAAGCCTTCAATGCGGCCAGATACGACACCCATTTCATCAACGACCGCTATCACCCCGCACCGCGCCCGCTTGGCCGAGCCCAGATTCTGGCCGCGGCATTGGCCGTGCGCGAAGCAACGGCCGTACCGGCGGCGGAGGTCGTTCCGGCCGCCGCAACGGCGGCCGACGGGTGGTGGCACAAACGCCGACATTGACCCACGCATGCAACGCGACCAGAAGCTTTTCGATGAGCTGAACCAGCTCGAAACCGAGCAACGCAACCCCGCCACCATGGGCATAGACCTGGCCGATGCCGCCGAAATCGTGCGGCTCATCCACCAGGAAGACCGCCTGGTGGCCGACCACGTGGCCGCCCGCCATGCCGAGATCGCCCGGGTGATCGAGGCCGTGCGCACCGCCCTGGCCGCCGGCGGCCGCCTCATCTATGCCGGTGCAGGCACCTCGGGCCGCCTGGGTGTGATCGACGCCGCCGAGTGTCCGCCCACCTATGGCACCGAACCCTGGCAGGTGACCGCCATCATGGCCGGCGGCGAGGCCGCCATGTTCGTGGCTCAGGAAGGCGCCGAAGACCTGCCCGAAGCCGGCGCCCGCGATATGGACGCCCTGCAGGTGGGTCCGCTCGATGTGGTCTGCGGCCTGGCCGCCAGCGGACGCACCCCCTATGTGCTCGGTGCGCTGCGCCGGGCCAAGGAAGCTGGTGCCGTTACCGCCATGGTCTGCTGCGTGAGCGGCAACCGGGTACACCACGGCGGCACCATCGACATCATGATCGATGTGCCGGTAGGGCAGGAGGTGATCATGGGGTCCACCCGCATGAAATCGGCCACCGCCCAGAAGATGGTCTGCAACATGATCACCACCGGTGCCATGGTGCGCCTGGGCAAGATCTACGAGAACGTGATGGTGGACCTCAAGCTCACCAACAAGAAGCTGGTGGAACGGGCCCGCCGCATCATCATGATGTTCACGCGCAAATCCTACGAGGAATGCGCCGAACTGCTCCAGGCCGCCGACGGACACGTGAAGACCGCCCTGGTGATGGGGCTGGGTGAGATGGATGCCGCATCCGCCCGGCAGGTGTTGGCCGCCCACGACGGCTTCATCCGCGCCGCGCTTCAATCCATCCGGAAATGAGAAAGGCGGTCTCCGTCCTGCTCTGGTTCGTGTATGGCACCGGGTACGCCGTACTCTTCCTACCCGGCCTGCTCTGCACCCTGCTGGTGTGGCCCTTCGATCCGCATCGGAAAATGATGAACGTGTGGTTCATGTGGGCGGGAGGGAGCCTGGTCTATCTGAATCCCTTCTGGAAGCTGCGGCATGTGGGGTTGGACCGGGTGGACCTGAACCGACCCCTCATCTTCGTGGCCAACCACCAGAGTTTCCTGGACATGCCCCTGATGGCCACCGTGCCCTGGAACATGAAATGGATCTCCAAGGAAGGCCTGTTCCGCATACCCGTGGTGGGATGGATGATGCGCCTTGCCGGACACGTGGGCATCAAGCGGGGCACTACGGGTGCCGCACGGGCCCTGGACACCTTCAAGCCCTATCTGAACGCCTCGGTGCCGGTCATGATCTTTCCGGAAGGCACCCGGTCGGTGGACGGCACCCTCAAGCCCTTCAAGAACGGGGCCTTCGTGCTGGCCAAGGACACCGGCGCGGCCATTCAACCCCTGGTCATCCGGGGTACGAACCGGGCCCTCACACCGGGTACCTGGGTCTTCCACCTGAGGGGAGCCTTGTCGGTGGAGGCCTTGGCGCCCATCGAACCGCAGGCCTATCCGGATGTGGAAAGCCTGAAGGGGGCCGTGCATGCGGCCATGAAAGCGGCTTTGGAAGGCTGAGGGAGCGACCCGTATATTTGGAGTCTTGGAGAGATGCCGGAGCGGTCGAACGGGCTCGCCTGGAAAGCGTGTAAACCCCAAAAGGGTTTCGAGGGTTCGAATCCCTCTCTCTCCGCCAAGAAGCCGGTCCGTACGTTCGGGTCGGCTTTTTTTGGAAACAGACCCTGGCATCCATGCTCGCTCAACTGGCGCACCGGATCCGCACCCGCCGGTCGAACCGGCAATTGGGGGCCATATTGGCCTTTGTAGCCGGGGCGGTGAATGCGGGAGGGTTCCTGGCCATACAGCGCTACACCTCGCACATGACCGGCATTCTGTCGGAAATCGCCGACAACCTGGTGCTCGGGTCTTTCGTGGCGGCAGGGGCGGGTGGGGCCATTCTGCTGGCTTTCTTCTTGGGAGCCATGAGCACCGCCATCCTGGTGCATTGGGCGCGGCGGCGGCAGCTGCATAGCGAATTCGCCCTACCCCTGATGCTGGAAGCCGCTTTGTTGGTCCTGTTCGGCGTGTTGGGGTCCAACCTGAACCTCCTCATCGAGGTCATCGCCCCAACCACCGTCTTGGTGCTCAGTTTCATCATGGGGCTGCAGAACGCCATGATCACCAAAGTGTCGGACGCGGTCATCCGCACCACGCACATGACCGGCGTGCTTACCGACCTGGGCATCGAAATGGGCCATCTGGTCTATTGGAACCGCCGCAAAGTGGCCAACCAGGCCCATTTCGTGCTGGCCGACCGCGACAAACTGCGCATCCATGGGTCCATATTGGGCCTGTTTTTCCTGGGAGGCGTGTGCGGCGCCCTGGCCTTCAAGACCTACGGATTCATCTCCTCCGTGCCTTTGGCGATGGTATTGGTAGGCATAGGCACGCCGCCCATCTGGCGGGACCTGAAAAAGGGCGTCCGCAGGTTGAAGAGGTGGTAGCATTCCCCGCGCTTGCGCTTCCGGCCGGCCCGCACTATACTGCAGGGAACCCACGCGCCCCCATCCGTTAGCCTAGGAGGATCTCATGCGTGTATGTGCCGTGGACAACCCGCGATACAGCTACCACCGCGACCACCTGGGGTCCACCCGTACCGTGCTCGAAGTGTACGATTACATGCCCTTCGGGGAGTTCATGGACGGCCGCAGCGCCACCTCGGCGGCATGCAGCCACCCTTTGGAACCGAGCCCGCTGAGTAAGGTGGAGGCGGGTTCGAGCGGATCGGGACCCAGATAGGGTTTCCGAGATTTGGTACCCACGCGCACGCCGGCCCACCGGTCCAGGATCTCCACCTCTGGTGGGTCTATGAAAAGGGATTGGAAGCGATGCAGGAGGTAGGAATCTTGGGTGGAATCGGGGCCGGTGTGATGGAACTGATGTTCATAGGTGGATCCGATGATCCATTCGTCGGGGGCCGTGCGCACGGCGTACCCCCGGCCCGCCAAGGCGTCCGGGCCGGGCAGCACGCGGCCGGTGCGGATGCGTCGGAGCTGGCCTTTGACCGCGTGCTGCCCGAGCCCCGGCCGCGAGGCGAGGACGGCTTCGCCGATCGCGCCGAAGCGGCGCGTGGCCGGGGGCGGCTCGGTGCCTGCGCCGATGCGGACCTCGCCGCCCCCGGCCACCACGGCGCGGGCCAGGAGGGCCAGCAGGGCCGGCGTGTCGATCGCCCACACGGGTTCCACCCATAGGCCCTCCTGGCCCGCGATGCCGGGCGGCGGCGGCGCCAACCGCAGTGTCGCGCCATCCCAATGCCGCGCCGCCGCCGCCCTGAAGCCCGCCGCCAAGCCGGCATCCGTGGCCGGCCGGTACAGGGTCACCGGCTTGGCGGCGGTCCTTCCCGGATCCACCGCCTCCATCCATTGACCGAAGGCCTCCATCACCTCAGCCAGGCCCTCCCTGGGTTTGGGGTTCACCCCGGAAGCCGGATTCAGCAAGGTGCGCCAGGCCCCCGAGGCCCCGGCTCCGATACCCACCGGATCAGTGACCACCACTTTCAGCCCCATCCGGGTCCAGACGTAGGCGGGGAGGAGTCCGCCGATGCCGGCTCCACGGATGTGCACATCGAAATCCATGCGGGAATTTGCCGATATTCCGCCTTCCGATGAATTCCCGAACGCTTCTTTTTGCGGTACTTCTGGTGGGGCTGCCGCTGCGGTCCCTTTCCGCCCAACCGGAATCCAACACCCGGTTGCTTGACGCGTGGATCATCGGCACCTTTCGGGAAGCCCTGGCCGGAACCGATACCCCCGTTCGCATGGAAGCGGCCGACGGCAGCGCTCCGGCCGTGTCCTGGGTAGCCGCCCTCACCGAAACGGGCATTCCGCTTACCTCGGCCCTGCAAGCCCCGCGGTTGCGGTATGCCCTTACGACCTCCCATCAAGCCGACCATCTGGATCGGCAGCGGTTCGTACGGCACCTGCGCGCGACCCTGAGCTGGACCCTGCACGCTGCCGACGGCCGCATCCTGAGTGCCGGCGAGCGGACCTATGCCCATGCCGACACCCTGGCCCTGGCCCGGTTCGACCAGGTGGACGGCACGGCGCCCTACAGCCGGTTTCCGTCGCGTCCGGCCTCGCGGTTCAGCCGTTGGATGGGCCGTTGGGGTACACCCGCATTGGTGACTGCCGCCACCGGCGTAACCGTTTTGTTGCTGTATGAAATGCGCTCGCGTTGACCTTGCGGCCGGCTTGCTCGTGCTGCTTGCGGCCTGCGCCACACCGGTGCCGCCGACGGGCGGTCCACGCGACACCACCGCCCCGAAACTGCTCCGATCGGAACCCGCGGATGGCAGTGTGCGCTTCGCCGGCCGTGACCTCGCATTCCGGTTCGACGAATATGTGGACCGGGGTTCCTTCGCCCGGGCCCTGCGTTTCGAACCCGATCCGGGCATGGCATACACCATCGATTGGAGTCGGACCTCCGTTCGGGTCCGTTTCGAGCGGGAATTGCCGGCAAATACCACCCTTATCGTTACCTTGGGAAACGACCTGCGCGACACGCGTGGAAACCGCCTGGGTGAGCCCATCCGGTTGGCCTTTTCCACCGGCGACCGCATCGATTCCACCCATGTGCGGGTTCCCCTGCTCGATCGCAGAACCGGTAAACGTCCCGACGATGTGATGGTCTTCCTGTGGCCCGAAACGGCGGCCTTTTCCGACAGGGCCCGCTATACGGCGCCAACCGATACCGCCGGCTACGCTGTGTTCCGGTTCATTCCACCGGGTACCTACAAGATCGCCGCCGTGGACGATGCCAACCGGAACCGCACCTGGGAAACCGGACGTGAAGCCGCCTGGCCGTGGACCCGGGCGATGGTGGATATCCAGGCGGGCGACAGCCTGAGGCTGCCGGTATGGGTAGTGGACAGGCCCGATACCATACCGCCCCGCTTGGAAGGAGTGGGGCTGTTGAGCTCATCCCGGATCCGTACCCGGTTCAGCGAACCCGTAATGGCCGGACCCTTGCAACTGAAGACGGATTCCCTGCAATTCGAAGCCAGGCCCTTGCATCGGGATGCGGCAGACCCCACCGTGTGGTACCATCAGCCCGACACCCAGCTCCGTGCCGGCCTCACCTATCGGGTTTCCGCCGGATCCCTGGCCGATTCGGCCGGCAATGCCACATCACCGGAGCCTTTGGATCTCGATGGTGCCGATGTGCCCGACAGCACCCGCTACCGGTTGGTCGATAGCAGCCCCTACGGGTTCATACTGCCAACCGACACCTTGCGGTCCACCTACAGCACCGCAGTGAAACCCGAAGCCCTGCGCGATTCGCTCAGCGTGTATTCCGACCGCATGCCCGTAGCCGGGTACCGGGACAGCATCGCCCACAACCGCTATCTGATCCTTCCACCAGCGGGTGGCTGGCCGGTGGCGGGTGTGCTCACCTTCAACCTGTGGAATCCGGATGCCGGTCGGTTCGACCGGGTGACCCGCAGCGTGCGGAATCCGGCCCAACGTGGAGAACTGGAGATCGCCTTGCCCGACAGCACCACCAGGTACAGGGTCGATATCCGAACCCGATCGGGTGCGTTGGTCCATGCCGGCTCCGGCATCGACCGCATCACCGTCGGCGGGCTCGATCCGGGCATCTATCGGGTCGATGTCTGGCAGGATGTGAACGGAAACGGCCGTTGGGATTCGGGTAGTGTGATTCCCTACACCGAACCGGAGCCGTACCGGCTGGAACTGGGAGTCAGGATCCGTACCGGATTCACCACCGAGCTGCGTTTCCGCGAATAGCGCGGATAGGGAGCCGAAAAGCCGTAACCCGTATCTTCGGGGAAAAGCGCTTTTTCCCACATGCCCGCATCCCGCCCCATTCGTCTGGTCACCGCCGCGTCGCTTTTCGACGGGCACGACGCCTCCATCAACATCATGCGCCGCATCCTGCAGGCCTCGGGCGCCGAGGTCATCCACCTGGGGCACAACCGGTCGGTGGGCGAGATCGTGGATTGCGCCATCCAGGAAGATGCCGACGGGATCGCCATCAGTTCCTACCAGGGCGGGCACATGGAGTATTTCACCTACATGGTGGATCTGCTCAAGGAGAAAGGAGCCGGGCATATCCGGGTCTTCGGCGGCGGGGGCGGGGTCATCGTACCGGAGGAGATCGCCGAGCTGCACGCCCGTGGCGTGACCCGCATCTTCTCGGTGGAAGACGGCATGACCATGGGCCTGCAGGGCATGATCGACCACATCCTGCATGCTTGCGACCAGGCCCGACGCCCCTTCGACGGCGACTATGGGAAAGACCTGGGCCGGGCCATCACGGCCCTGGAGAACGGGGAAGGATGGGCGCCCCCCACCACAGACCGCACGGTACCCGTGATCGGGATCACAGGTACCGGGGGTGCGGGGAAAAGCAGCCTCACCGACGAACTCATCCGCCGGTTCCTGCACCGGTATCCGGGCAAACGCATCGGTATCGTAAGTGTGGACCCCACCAAGTTCACCACCGGCGGAGCCTTGCTCGGCGACCGTATCCGCATGAACGCCGTCCATCATCCCGATGTCTTCATGCGCAGCATGGCCACCCGGGGTGCCAACCGGGCCACCAGCGAGGCCGTGAAACCCGTGGTGGAGCTGTACAAGGCCGCCGGGTTCGATGTCATTATTGTGGAAACCAGTGGCATAGGCCAGAGCGATCTGGAGATTGTCTCATTGGCCGGCATCAGCTTGTATGTGATGACCTCGGAATACGGGGCACCATCCCAGCTCGAAAAGATCAACATGCTGGACCTGGCCGATTTCGTGGTCCTCAACAAATTCGAGAAACGGGGGTCGCAAGACGCCCTGCGCGATATCCGCAAGCAGGTGCGCCGGGGC
Source organism: Balneolales bacterium (assembly GCA_024711145.1). Taxonomy (GTDB): domain Bacteria; phylum Bacteroidota; class Rhodothermia; order Balneolales; family HLUCCA01; genus JANJTJ01. The sequence goes on along the minus strand of JANJTJ010000098.1, from coordinate 4,224 downwards.
AGGGGGTTGTGGCAGGTGGACGACACCGACTTGCCCGTGTATCCCACCATCGCCGCCCAGTTCCACGACGAAGGGGTGAACCGGCTATTCGATGCCCTGATGTTGAAAGTGGATGCCACCTATGGCGGAGGATGGAAGGGCGAAGGGGAGTGGAATCCGACGCCCACCGACCAGCTCACCACCCGGGCCATCATTCCGCCCAAACGGGTGCGCTACCTTTCCGACATCGCCGAGACCATCCATCGGTACCATGGCGAAGCCGCCAAGCATGCCGATGCCGCCGAAACCGCCTATCAGTTGCGGGGCGCAGCCGAGGCCCAGACCGATCCGGTACTGAAAACCGCCTTGCTGCAACAAGCCGAGGATGCTTGGAACCGGCTGCCGGCCGAGGTCCGCACCGGCCTGGACCAATGGGACACCCGCAAAGCCGAGTACAAGGCCGACGAGCAGGTGGTCCGCATCCGCGACAAGGAGATCCGTACACCCCAATACCGCGAATCGCTCAGCGGCTTGCGCATTCCGCGCGTCGCCTTTCCCGACTACCGCAGCTGGGGCGACCGCGTGCGATTCCTGGCGGCCGAAAACCTGCCCGGACATTTCCCCTTCACCGCCGGTGTGTTCCCCTTCAAGCGGGACGAGGAAGACCCGGCGCGCATGTTCGCCGGCGAGGGCAAACCCGAGCGCACCAACAAACGCTTCCATTACGTGAGTGCCGGCATGCCGGCCAAGCGCCTGAGCACCGCCTTCGACAGCGTGACCCTTTACGGCGAGGATCCCGACGAACGGCCCGACATCTACGGCAAGGTGGGCAACTCGGGTGTGAGCATTTGCACCCTGGACGACATGAAGAAGCTGTACTCCGGCTTCCGCCTCACGAGTCCCGATACCAGCGTGAGCATGACCATCAACGGGCCCGCACCCATGATCCTGGCCATGTACATGAACACCGCCATCGATCAGGAAGTGGAAGCCTGGCTGAAGGAGAACGGGAATTGGGAGGCCTTGGAACCCGCACCGGTGCGCTACGATGGCCCCTTGCCCGAAGGCAACGACGGATTCGGACTGGGCCTGCTCGGCCGCAACGGTCGCGACCTGGTACCTGCCGACGTGTATTCGAAGATCGCTGCGGATGCCGTATCCACCGTGCGGGGCACCGTTCAGGCCGACATCCTCAAAGAAGACCAGGCCCAGAACACCTGCATCTTCTCCACCGAGTTCGCCCTACGCATGATGGGCGACATCCAGACCTGGTACACGCGGAACCGCGTGCGCAACCACTACTCGGTTTCCATATCAGGCTACCATATCGCCGAAGCGGGGGCCAATCCCATCACGCAGGCGGCCTTCACCCTTGCCAACGGGTTTACTTTCGTGGAGTATTACCTGTCGCGGGGCTTGTCGGTGGACGATTTCGCCCACAACCTCAGCTTCTTCTTCAGCAACGGGCTGGATCCGGAGTATGCCGTCATCGGTCGGGTGGCGCGGCGCATCTGGGCCATCGCCATGCGCGACCGATACGGAGCCAACGAGCGCTCCCAGAAGCTGAAGTACCATATCCAGACCAGCGGGCGCTCTCTGCACGCCAAAGAGATCCAGTTCAACGACATCCGGACCACCTTGCAGGCGCTCATGGCCATCTACGACCATTGCAATTCCCTGCACACCAACGCCTACGACGAGGCCATCACCACGCCCACCGAAGAGAGCGTGCGGCGGGCGTTGGCCATCCAGCTCATCATCAACAAGGAGCTGGGTACGGCCAAAAACGAGAACCCCATGCAGGGGGCTTTTCTGACCACCGAGCTCACCGACCTGGTCGAAGAGGCCATTCTGGCCGAATTCGACCGCCTGACCGACCGGGGCGGCGTGTTGGGAGCCATGGAAACCATGTACCAGCGTGGCAAGATCCAGGAGGAAAGCCTGCATTACGAAACCCTCAAGCACAACGGCAGCTTGCCGGTGATCGGGGTGAACACCTTCCTGCCCAAGGAAGTGAACGCGTCCGACGAGCCCTTGGAACTCATCCGCTCGACCGACGAGGAAAAACGGGACCAGATCCGGAACCTGAGGGCCTTCAAGCAACGCCACGCCGGGGAGTCGGCCGCGGCGCTCAAACGCCTGCAAGATGTGGCCCGTTCTGGCGGCAACCTCTTCGCGGAACTGATGGAGACGGTACGCGTGTGCTCGCTGGGGCAGATCACCCACGCCCTCTACGAGGTGGGTGGCCAGTACCGGCGCAGCATGTGATCAGCGGCGCAGCCGCTTGACGAAAAGGACCGATTCGAGCCGGTCCGGCGCGAAATCCGGGTCGGCCGGGGAGAGGCTGTTCACCATCACGTATTCGCTGGCGTGGATGATCCTGGGGCCGCCCAGACTGATGGCCACGTGCGTGATACGGCCCGGCCGCGGCCCGAAATAGATGAGATCGCCGGGTTGCAGGTTGGCGAAATCGGTACCCGGATCCACCTCTTCGCCCAACTTGGATTGCATGTCGGCGTCGCGGGGCAGTTGGATGCCACGGGTTTCGAAGACGGTTTGCGTGAACCCGGAGCAGTCGAATCCGGCGCTGGAGTTGCCACCCCAGAGGTAGGGAAGCCCCTGGAAGAGGAAGGCGGTGGATATGAGATCGTCGGGCAGGGTTTCCGATAGGGTGCCCGGTGGCGCCCAGGCGCTGCGCCCGTCGGGCAGGGTCACCGATATCCACCCGCCCCGCAGGTCGCCGGTGGGCAGTCTGGTGGAGAAGGGCGCCTCCATGCGGATGGCGCTCCCGAGATCGGGTTGTTCGCGGAGCGACACGCTGCGGGCCACCACATAGGCGGTACCGCTACCGGTCCAGGCCTCGGCGAAGGTCTGGTCTCCGAATTGCAGGGAGGCACCGGTCACCCACCCCAGGTATTTCCAGGGCGTCTGGATGTAATACCAGCCGCGTTCCTGCTTGAGCAGGCGTACCGCCGTGCCCATGATGGCTTGGTCCACCAGTTCGGCACCGTGCCGGGGCTCCCGGCGCATGTTGGCCACGGTGACCCGCACCACCGCATGGGTATGCGCCACGGTGGTGTCGGGCAGCACGCGTACATCCCACTGCACGCCCAGCCAGGTGTCGGGGAGCGAGTCGCGGATGGCATCCACCAGTTCCGGTACCGACGTTTCTCCCGAAATGCGCACCGATCCGATACCGGAGTGCACCTCCAGCGTGCCCACCTCGGACCGTTTTTCGGGCACCAGGCGGGCCGTTTGGGATTCCACGGTGGCGGATATCGCCTTGAAATCGCGGTTCCAGCGGTAGCTGACAACCACAGCGGCAACCACGACGATCGAGGTGGCGGCGATGAGCAGGGTATTGCGGTCCATGGCGGGAAAATAATGAATCCGTACATTCGGGCATGAACCGTACCATCGAACGCATCGGCGCTGCCTTGCTTATCGCCCTCTTCGCCTGGCTTTGGCACGAGGCCGACCGTCAGAACACCGTGATGGGGCACCATCTGGCCCGTCTTGAGGCCTTCGCCGCTACGGTCGAGGAGATCACCGCCCGCGCCGAGCCCGAGGCAGCCGAAGCCGACACCTCGCACAGCGCGTGGAAGCGCGACCTCATGGAGCGCCCCGTGCTGCTGCCGGCCGGCGTGCTCGGCGGCACCATGCGCATCCGCGCCGAGTCCGATATCCGCATCCTGGACAACCGCTTTGTCTGGGCCCGGTTCGACGACGGACACATCACCGGTAGTGCCGTCTTCGAACGGCACAACGGGCCCTCCGGCGGCAACGCCTGGCGCATGATCGGGTACCTGATCGATTGATGCGGTTTGTCCTTGCCTTTCTCATCGGGTTTCTGCCTGTCTGGTGGGACCGTGACGCCCGCCTGAACCGGCCCGACGCCCTAGTCTTCAACGAACGGGTCTTCTACCTGCAGGACGACAGCGGACTGGAGGGGTTGTTCGAAGCCTTCCAGGCCGATTCGGTCCGTTTCGATTCGGCCGAAGTGGCCTGGGTGGCCCACACCGCCGAATTCAGCCGGTTTCTGGCGGGGCGGTACGAGGTGGACTCCCTATCCACTGTCACGGCCTTGCTGGACCGCATGAGCCGGGGGCATCAGGATCCCTTCCTGCTCACCATACCGCCGGGTGCCACCTGGGAGCGCATCCGCGCGCGGTTGGACGACCGCATGCGGTTCACCGCCGCCGAATTCGACTCCACGGTTTCGGACAGCGCCTTCCTGGCCGAAAT
>JANJTJ010000133.1 GCA_024711145.1 Balneolales bacterium | reverse complement strand
CTCTTCCTTGCCGTTGTGCGGCGTCGCCGTCATGAGCAGGAAGTGCCGTGTCGTCGAGCCGAGCAGCTTGCCCAGCTTGAAGCGTTTGGTTTCGTTGAGCTTGGATCCGAACCAGTTGGCGGACAGCTTGTGCGCTTCATCGACAACGATCAGATCCCAGCGGGTCTGCCCGAGCTTTGCCTGCAGGTCTTCTGCCCGGGAGAGCTGATCCAGGCGGGCGATGAGCAGGTCGTTGTCGTCGAAACAGTTGCCACTGTGGGATTGCTGTTCGAGGTCGCGAGAGAAGATCGAGAAGATGAGGCCGAACTTCTCGTTCAGTTCGTCCTGCCACTGCTCGACCAGGCTGCCTGGTGCGACGATCAGCACGCGCTTGGCGTCGGAGCGCATCAGCAGTTCGCGGATCAGCAGCCCTGCCATGATGGTTTTGCCTGCACCGGGGTCGTCGGCGAGCACATAACGCAGGGGTTGCCGTGGCAGCATCGATTCATACACGGCAGTGATCTGGTGGGGCAACGGTTCGACGTTCGAGGTATGAACCGCCATCATCGGATCGAACAGATGGGCGAGATTGATGCGGTATGCCTCTGCCGCCAGCTTGAACAGATCACCACGGGCGTCGAAAGCCCAAGGGCGCCCGGCTTCTGCGAGCGAGAGGTTGGGTTCGTCGCTGCGGAACAGCATCCGCTCGCGGGATTCGCCAGAGGGAAGGCGGTAGTTGACAGTGATTGCGTCAGTGCCGACGCTTTCCACAAAGCGCACCGTCACGACGACGCTTGGTTCGATGCCGGCAACGACAGCTTGGCTCTTGATGTCTTCTAGTTTGAGCATGGCTCCTGAGTCGATGCGGGCTTGCGTGGGCCGCCGCATCTTTTCTTCGTGCAATCTGTGCTGAAGGAAAATTGACGGACGATTATCCCAAATAGAAGGCCGGGTGTCTCTGCCTCGGAACGGGTTCTCGGAAGGAGTCCAGCGCTGGCTGCCACCGGGTTGGCGGTGAAGTATAAGAAAAA
>JANJTJ010000113.1 GCA_024711145.1 Balneolales bacterium | reverse complement strand
TATAGGAGGCCGACCCACCCAGGATTCGGGGACGGGAGCCGGATGGGGTTTCGAGGCCGTCGTATGCGACGGAGCCCACAACTAGGATACTCATGGCGCAAAGGTACGGCAATCCTACGGTAACACGGGGGTAACATGGGGTGTGGAACTTGGGGCATGAAGCTGATCCTGTTGGTACTCACCCTCTGGTCCGGTTCGGGCGAACCTCCCAAAACGGAGATGGAAACCCGGGTGGACCGTTCCGCATTTCCAGCCCCGGCCCTCGAAGTCCTGCAAGGCGCGCTGGCCTCCGCGCGCGAGATCCGGTGGTATAGGGAAACCGACGGACGCCAGACCGGCTACGAAGCCAAATTCAGGACCCGCCATGGCCGGTACAGTGCCGCCTTCGACTCGGCCGGCCGTTGGCGCGACCTCGAGCGCGTGGTGCGGGAGCGGGACCTCCCGGCGCCGGTTCGTGCCACCCTGGCCGCCTGGGGTGCCGAGCGGAACCTGCGCGTGAGGGTCACACGGGTACAGGAACGGTGGTTGCCCGACCTGCATCAACCCGATGCCGTGCGGATCGCGGAGCTGGTGGGTGCCGAACGTCCGCCCGTGCTCGATTACGAGATCGAAACCGAGACCCACGGTGGCAACACCCTGGCCCGCTACGAATTCCGCATCGGGCCCGACGGAAGCCTCAATTCGGTGCGGCGCATCGCCGATCTCACCGCAGGCAATCTGCTCTTTTAGTATCTTCGGGGCCATGCGCTCCACCATCCGGGTAGCGGCCCTATTGCTGCTGATCGCCGGGCCCCTGCAGGCCCAAATCAAAGAAGTCTGGGAACCCGGGCTTCAGTACGCGCATCGGTTATCGGACCTGTGGTCCTTGAATGCCGGCGCGGTCGCCTTCGCCACTCCCGAGGTCGTGGAACGCACCGAGGCATCCCTCTTCCTGAACCGGCGGCTACCCCAAGGCTGGACCCTTTCGGGCGGATACCTGATGCGGGTCGGAACGCCGTTCGAATCCACCGCCGGAATCATCGAACACCGGTTCACGGCGCAAGTGGGTTATGTGCAAGCCTTCGAACGCAGCCGCCTGGCGCACCGCATGCGCCTGGACCGGCGCGACCGCATCACCCGCACGCAGATCCGTGCCCGCTACCGCCTCGGGTGGGAAAAACCCCTGCGTGGCGACCGCATCGATGCCGGCGAACCCTACCTGCTGCTGCAGCAGGAAGTGCTGGGTACCTGGAGCGAGGCCCCCGCCACGGGCGAAACGCGCAGCTCGGCCGTTTGGGGTTGGCAGCTGCAAGGGGGGCGCAAGTTCGAAACCGGCCTCCAGTTCCGCTTCGAAGACCTGGGGGGTGCGGCCGGGGTAGACCAGGTGCTGCTGCTCACCACCGTCTTTTCCTGGAGCCGATGATGGCCTACCTGGATTTCGACCACAAGCAGATCGACAAACTCCTGAACAACCGGCTCCGGCTGGCCATTCTGGCGGCCGCCGCCCATTCCGACGAAACGGATTTCACCAGTCTGAAACAGGCGGTACAGGCCAGCGACGGCAACCTGAGCACCCAGTTGCGGATGCTCGAGGATGCCGGCTATCTGGTTGTCAACCGAACCTCCGCAGGCAATCGGCCGCAATCCCTCATCGCGCTCACGAACAAAGGCCAAGTGGCCTTGGCACGCTACAGGAGCCTGATGGACGGGTGGTTGCAGTTCGACTGACCCGACCGATCATCTCGTCTTTTTTGCCGTCGGCGAACATCAGATCATTGTCGGTAAGGGTTGCGAACATCATCGGATATCCTATACATCGTGAATGAATTTTCACAACAGGTGTATGATGCCATCATCACGATGATATCCTGTTACATATCCGTGCGTGGATACATCATGCTTCACCGGTTATCTTGAGGCATGGCGAATTCCGCACAGAGCCGCATCGAGCGGTTGGAGCGCGCATTGGCAGGCCCCCTGCCCGGGGCGGAAGCCCACCGGCGGCTGGCTCCGCTCACCGAAGAAGGCCGATTGCGGCTCATTCCCCACGGCGAACCGGGCGACGTGCGGGCGGCCGTGCTGGTACTACTGACCTGGGGCCCCGACGGGTGGGAGCTGCTGCTCACCGAACGGGCCGCCAGCCTGCGCTCCCATACGGGCCAACTGGCCTGCCCGGGCGGGCGGCTGGAACCCGGCGAATCGCCCATCCGGGCCGCGCTCCGCGAAGCCTGGGAAGAAACCGGCCTGGAACCCGCCCGGGTGCGGGTGCTGGGCACCCTGAGCCCGGTGCGGTCGCCCAATTCCAAGGGCGACGTGCTTCCCGTTGTGGGCGTGGTGGCCAGCAAACCCGACCTCCGCCTGCAGGAAAGCGAGGTGGCCCACGCCTTCTGGATCCGATTGGCCGACCTCGGCGAACCCCGTACCGAACTCTGGGAACTCAACGGCATGCGCCTGCAGGTTCCGCACTGGCCGGTACACCAGGTACCGCTTTGGGGTCTCACCGCCGCCATCGTTGCGGAATTGGTGGGTGTGACGGGTGACGGCTGACGGCTTGAATGTTGAATGTTGAATGTTGAATGTTGAATGTTGAATGTTGAAATATGACCCAAAGTCCCATAGTCCCATAGTCCCACAGTCCCACAGTCCCAATGACTATCGTCCAGCCACCCGCTTCACATAGTTGTCCAGGATGGCTTGCCAGCCGGCGCGCTGCATCTCGAGGTCATTCATGTTTTCCGGGTCGAAGGCCACCACCACTTCGGTGCCGCCTTCCACGGGCGTGAAGGTGACGCGCACGCGCCGGGCTTCCTCCCCTTCACCCATCACATAGTCCAGGCTGCGGAACGGTTCGATGGCCGTGTACACCACCTCGAAATCGAACCCGAAACTGCCGTCTTTGGCTTCCATGCGGGCCACATAGGTGCCCCCCACGCGCAGGTCGTTCTTCGCCCAGGGGCAATGCCAATCGTCGGAGGCGAAATTCCAGTGGACGATGTGTTCGGGATTGGTATAGACCTCCCAGGCCGTTTCGGGCGGGGCGGGTGCGAGAGCGGATATGGTGATCATACGTTCACCATCCAGTGGATGCCGTAACGGTCTTTGAGGCTGCCGTAGTAGCCGCCCCAGAACATGGTTTTGAGGGGTTCGAGGATGGTGCCACCCTCGGCCAGGGCGTTGAAGATGCGGTCGGCCTCTTCGCGGGACCCGGGTTCCAGGTTGATGTGCATCATGTTGCCTTCGTTGAGGGTGAAGCCCATCTGCTCTGGCGCGTCGGTCCCCATCAGTACGAATCCGCCCAGGATGGGCAATTCCACGTGGATGACGAAACGGGCCATGTCGGGTGCGATGGGCGGGTGCCCGTCTTCCGGCGTGAGGTCGCCGAAGCGGCGCATGCCGCCGATGAAGGCCGTTTTGAAGACGGATTGATAGAAGCGGAAGGCCTCTTCGGTGCGGCCGTTGAAATTGAGATAGACCGACACCCGCGGACCCTGGGGCGGATGTTCCCGCTTGAGGCGGTCCTGGGTGGCGAACCAGGCGTCCAGGTTCTCCATACCCATGCTGAAGCCCTCGCGGAAGCCCATGGCGATGAGGGTGTCGAGCTGGGCACGGTCGGAAGTGGTGATGTGGATGTCCACCCGGGTACGATCGCCCACGGCCTGGAAAGAGACCTCCCAGGTGGTTGCGGGCATCTCCGTGTTCATCCGGCCCTGCTCGTCGCAGAA
>JANJTJ010000100.1 GCA_024711145.1 Balneolales bacterium | reverse complement strand
TGGAACCAAGGTGGCCTTTCATATGTGTGTGAATTGTTCGGTTGGAACCCAGTATCTGATTTTTGTTTTCGATACGTTGACGAAAGAGTTGACTCAACTCAGCGAATTCCCCGCGCAGGACATGTATCCCAGCTGGAGCCCTGATGGAACCAAAATCGCCTTTGTATCCAATCGGGATTACATCAATGCTGATACAATGAGGTGGCGGCAGGATTTATATGCTGTGGATATTTATACTGGTGAACAAAGGAGACTAACCCAGTCAGGTTTTGTTACTTCCCCCCGGTGGAGTCGGGACGGCAATTACATTGCCTATGAATGGAACATCAATGGGAATGACATTTTCTTATACGATGTTAACTCAAGTCAAACACGAAGACTAGAAACGGGGTTAAAGTATTCTTCGGGCCCATTACTATGGAGCCGTGATAGCAACGGAATGCTTGTTTTTGGGCGCAGGAATGATGGTTTTGAGGTGGAAATGCGGATGATAGATTTAGGTTCTCCTAATCCAAATATATTGAAAACGATTCAGCTAAATAGTAGTATGATTGGAATTAGTTATGATTGGTATAATTAGAATCAAAAATGATCGTAAAAATACCTCTACAAGTATCTCGCATCCAGGACATGAAAAAAATCTGCAAAGGACCTAGGCTTGATGATCCTGCATAAATCAGGACGGAACATCTCCAATATGATTAAAAAACAAATGGAAGTATCGTCATGAAACAATCCCTGTTACTGCTTATGCGGCAGGGGGGGGGTAATTTCCTCCATTCGACTGCCTCACGGACGAGTAGAAATGTCGTGCGACTGGACAGGCCCCGCCAGTCGTCCGCCGTCAAGCGTCCAACGTCTTCAACGCCGCCCGAACGAACCCGACGAAGAGCGGATGCGGACGCGTGACGGTGCTTTTCAGCTCGGGGTGGAATTGCACTCCCACGAACCAGGGATGTTCGGGGATTTCGACGATTTCCACGAGGCCGCGGTCGGGGTTCAGGCCGGTGATGCGTAGGCCGCCGGCTTCGAGCCGTGCCCGGTAGTTGTCGTTGAATTCGTACCGGTGCCGGTGCCGCTCGCTGATGCGGGTTTCGCCATAGGCCGCCCGCGCCCGGCTGCCTTCGGCCAGGTCGCAGGTGTACGCCCCCAGGCGCATGGTGCCGCCTTTGTCGGTCACGGTTTTCTGCTCGGCCATGATGTCGATGACGGGATGGGGACCCGACTCGTCGAATTCGGTACTGTTGGCTCCATCCAAACCGCACACGGTCCGTGCGAATTCGATGACGGCGCATTGCATGCCCAGACAAATGCCGAAGAAGGGAATGCCGTTGGTGCGGGCATGGCGCACGGCGGCCAGTTTGCCCGATATGCCCCGCCCTCCGAAACCGGGTGCCACCAGGATGCCTTGCACCCCTTCGAGGGTTTTGGCCACGTTGCGGTCGTCCAGGTCGTCGCTCTGCACCCAGCGCAGGTTCACTTTGGCGCGGTTCACGGCACCGGCATGGATGAAGGCCTCCACGATGGACATGTAGGCGTCGTGATGTTCCACATATTTGCCCACCAGGGCGATGTCCACCGTGCGGTCGGGTTTCACGACGGCATCCACGAAGGGAATCCAGTTGCGCAGGTCGGCCGGACCGCATTCCAACCCCAACTTCTCGATCACCCGGGTATCCAATCCCTCTTCCTGCATCATCAGCGGTACTTCGTAGATGCTGCGGGCATCGATGCTGGCGATCACGTCTTCCAGATCCACATTGCAGAACTGGGCGATCTTGCGGCGGATGCCCGCCTCCAAGGGCACTTCGGCCCGGCAGACCAGGATGTCGGGCTGGAGCCCGATCTCGAGCAGGGTCTTGACCGAGTGCTGGGTGGGTTTGGTCTTGAGCTCGCCGGCCGCCTTGAGGAAGGGCACCAACGTGAGGTGGATGCAGCAGGTGTTCTTGCGACCCACATCGTAGCGCAGCTGGCGTACGGCTTCCACATAGGGCAGCCCTTCGATGTCGCCCACGGTACCGCCGATCTCCACGATCACCACATCGTAATCGCCCGATTCGCCCAGGCCCAGCACCTTCGATTTGATCTCGTCGGTGATATGCGGCACCACCTGCACGGTACGGCCCAGATAGGCCCCCTTCCGCTCCTTGGTGATCACATCGAAATAGATGCGCCCCGTGGTCACGTTGTTCCGCTGGGAGGTGGGCAGGTCGATGAACCGCTCGTAATGGCCCAGGTCCAGGTCGGTCTCGGCGCCGTCGTCGGTCACGTACACCTCCCCGTGTTCGTAGGGGTTCATGGTCCCGGGATCCACGTTGATGTAGGGATCCAGCTTCTGGATGGTGACTTTGAGCCCACGGGCCGTAAGCAAACGGCCCAACGACGCACACACGATCCCTTTGCCCAGAGAGGATGTCACCCCCCCGGTTACGAACACATACTTGGTAGCCATGCCTTTGGCTTAGGGTGGATGGATGGCTAAGATAAGGCGTTCATGGCACGGGAGATGCCTTTCCGCTGATAAAAAAGCAATCCCATATTCAAGCCGAAGACCACCAGCAGGCCATAGAAAACCCCGGCGGGAAGCTGGGTGACCCCGTTCAGGAAGGAGTATCCGAACAGCAGGATGGCCATGAGGTTGACGGCCACCATGATGCCCAGGCGACGGAGTTTGCGCCGGAGCAGGTCCTGTTTGAGATGGAGAGGTACGTTCGCGTGGTCTTTGCCCACATGCAGGCGCAAGAGGGCCTCCAGGTCGGGGTCGGAAATGGGTACCTTGCGGTCGTCATGCATGAGTCGAACGAAAACGGGTTGATGTACGGGCGCAAGCCGGTGGAATCCCAATTGGAACGGGATCCGGCCCGCGTCGAGAAGATATGGGTACGCCAGGGGTTGCCGCCCCAGGCCCTGGCCCGCATCCGCGAGCTGGGCTCCCAACATCGCATACCGGTGCAGGAAGTGCCCGGCAAGAAACTGGCCGACCTGGTGGGCCCGGTGAACGACCAGGGCGTGGTGGCCCAGCTCAGCGCGGCCACCTATACCGATTTCGCCGACTGGCTGCCCACCGTGGATACCTCCACCCTACCGGTGGTGCTGGTGCTGGACGGCATCGAGGACGTGGCCAATTTCGGGGCCATCTTGCGCACGGCGGCCGGCGCCGGTGCGGCGGCCGTACTGGTGCCCAAACACGGCCAGGCCCCGGTGAACGCCACCGTCATGAAAACTTCGGCCGGCACGGCGGGTCTGGTTCCCATCGTGCGGGTCACCAATCTGAACAGCTCCATCCGCGACCTGAAGGACGCCGGATTCTGGGTCTGCGGGTTGGACCAACGCGCTCCGGACCTGGCCTGGCACAAGGACCTGCGCATGGCGCTGGCCATCGTGGTGGGTGGCGAGGGCTCGGGCATGCACCAGAAAACCCGCGAATTGTGCGATTTCCTGGTGCGGTTCCCCATGGCGCACGGCATCGAGAGTCTGAATGCCGGCGTGAGCGCGGCGCTGCTGGCCTACGAGGCCCTGCGCCAGCGTCAGTCGTAGAGCAGGTAGGGCGCGCGGCGGGCCTTGAAGGCCTCAACCTCGGCCTGCCAGAGCGGAGCGGGGGAGTCGAGTCCCGGCGCCATCAGATACTCCATCACGGCATCGGTGCCGGCCAGACGCTTGAGGAACCCCTCGCGCAGTTGGGCGTCGGCGTTCCGGTAGAAGGCCTTGAATGCCGTAAGCCCGAAGGCCACCGGATCCAGCTCGGGCGCATAGGCGGGGGTCACGCGCCAGCCGCGCACCACGTCGTTCTCATGTTTGGGGTCCATGGCCCGGTTGGGCATGTCGATCGGGGTGAAAAGGACCGGTTGCAGCGGGAACCCGAACCGGGTCTGCAGGTCTTCGCGCACCGACTTGGGCACATAGGCCGTCGGGTCGCCCACGAGCAGGAAGCTGTCTTCCGTGCCGCGCCCCTCAGACATGTCGCTACCCTCGAAGAAGCAGGTACCCAGATAGACCCAGGCGTGGTCGGCGCTGGGCAGGTTGGGCGATGGCGCCACCCAGGGCAGGCCGGTGTCGGCCCAACGCATGGACCGGTTCCAGCCGGCCATGGGAATCACACGCAGCTCGGGTTGCACGCCGTCTTTCAGCCATTTCTCACCCACGATCATGCGGGCGATTTCGCCCAGGGTCATGCCGTGGGCTACGGGTACCGGATAAGCGCCCACGAACGAGGTGTGTTCGGGTTGGAGCATCCATCCGCTCACATAATCGCCCCCGGCGGGGTTGGGGCGGTCCAGAATCCAGATCGGGATGCCGTTTTCGGCGGCGGCTTCCATCACCAGGCCCATGGTGCTCACATAAGTGTAGAACCGGGCGCCCACGTCCTGCATGTCGAAAATGAGGATATCGATGCCGCGTAGCATGTCGGCGTTGGGCTTGCGGTTCTGGCCGTAGAGGCTGAACACCGGGATGCCGGTGGCGGCATCCACCCCGTCGGCGATCTTCTCGCCGGCGCCGTAGTCGCCACGGAAGCCGTGCTCGGGGGCGAACAGGGCCCCGACGGTGACCCCCAACGCCCGCAGGGTGTCGAGCATGTGGGTGCCACGGATGCGGGCCGTGGGGTTCATGACGAGCCCCACGGTTTTCCCATCCAAATCGGCCCTATGCTCCCGGATCAGCTGTTCGGCTCCCGTGCGTACCGGCGTCCGCTCCGTAGGGAGTTCGGCCGGTCGGGTGGCGGTGCAGGCCGTGAGTGCGGCCAGGAACAGGATCGGGAAGAGTCGGGATTTCATGCGCGGCTTCGTTGGGTTACGCCAGGTTGGCGACGACCTCGGAAGATGCGAAAAAGTAGCATGCCTCGATGGCCGCGTTCTCGTCCGAATCGCTGCCATGCACGATGTTCTCTCCCACGCTGTCGGCATACAGACGACGGATGGTGCCCTCGTCGGCATTGGCGGGGTTGGTGGCACCGATCAGCTTGCGGAACTCGGCCACGGCGTTCTCTTTCTCCAGGATCATGGGAACACAGGCACCGGAGCTCATGAATGCGCACAATTCACCATAGAAGGGCCGCTCTTTGTGCACGGCATAGAAACCGCCGGCGGTGTCCATGGTCAGGCGGGTCTGTTTCATGGCTACGATCTTGAATCCGGCATCCTGGATCTGTTTGATGACGGCACCTTGCAGGTTTTTGCGGACACAATCGGGTTTCAGAATGGCGAGGGTACGGTTGGACATGGGAAGGATGATGGAATGAATGTTCAGTCCCGCAAGGTACGGACCCCGTCCGGCTTTTTTGGTATGTTTCCGGCATGAAACGCTACCTCCCGCTCCTATTCCTGGCCGCGGCTTGTTCCGGCGGCAACCCCGACAAGGCCGAACTGGTCATCACGGTCGAGTCCTTGCAAGAACCCATCCTGGTATTGGCCGACGACTCCATGCAGGGTCGGGCTCCGGCCACGCCCGGCGAGGAAAAAACCGTGGCCTGGCTCATAGAACGGTTCAAGGCCCTGGGTCTGCAACCCGGCATGCCCGACGGCTCCTACATCCAGGACGTGCCCGTGCTGGCGCATACCACGGCGCCCGATGCCGTCATCACGGCCACCCGGGGCGGGCGCACCCTGCACACCTTCCGTTTCGGGTCCGACATGGTCGTTTCCCCCTATCCCGATTTCACCGAAATCGACCTGGCCGGGGTGGAAGCCGTGTTCGTGGGGTACGGCATCCAGGCGCCCGAAGAGAACTGGGATGATTACAAGGATGTGGATGTGCGGGGCAAGATCGTCATCTTCAAGAACAGCGACCCCTACAGCGACAGCACCCGGTTCGCGGGTCCGGCCCGGCTGTATTACGGCCGCTGGAGTTACAAATTCGAGCAGGCCCAACGCATGGGCGCCATCGGGGCGCTCATCATCCATACCAATGTGACGGCCGGCTACCCCTGGGCCGTGGTCCAGAACAGCTTCGGCCGGGAGCGGTTCGACCTGGTGACCAACACCGGCCGAGGCGGAACGGTGGCCCAAGGCTGGCTCAGTGCCCAGGCCTCCGTGGCCCTCTTCGAAAGCGCCGGTCTGGACCTGCAAGCCTTGATGGATGCGGCCGAATCGCCCGATTTCGTGCCGGTATCGCTCGGGGCCGTACGTCTGGGCATTTCGGCCCGCGCCACGCACCGCACCCTCATGGTCAAGAACGTGGTCGGCGTGCTGCCCGGCTCCGATGCCGCCCTCAAAGACGACTACGTGGTTTTCAGCGCCCACCACGACCACCTGGGCATGGCACCCACGCCCATCGAAGGCGACAGCATCTACAACGGCGCCTTGGACAACGCCAGCGGCATTTCCGCCTTCCTGAATATCGCAGATGCCTTCCGCACCTACGGGCCCACCCGCCGCAGCCTCATGTTCGTGGCGGTAGGAGCCGAAGAATCGGGTCTGCTGGGGGCCAAACATTTCGCGGCCAACCCGCCCGTTCCACCCGCCCGCATGACCGCCAACATCAATATCGACGGCATCAACATCTTCGGGCCGGCCGCCGACATCGTCTCCATCGGTTATGGCAAGAACACCCTGGACGCCGTGCTCGAGGCCGAAGCCGCCCGCGTGGGCCGCACCGTGAAACCCGACGCCTTCCCCGAGCAGGGTTTCTTCTACCGGAGCGACCACTTCGCCTTCGCGCAGATCGGCGTACCGGCCATGTACCTGAGCCGGGGCACCGAATACATCGGCAAACCCGCCGATTATGCCAAGGAAGTGGCCGAAGCCTACAACCTGCGCCGCTACCACACGGTGCACGACGAGTTCGACGAGTCCTGGGACCTGGAAGGCGCCGTGCAGGACGTACGCCTGCTCTTCCGCGTGGCCCTGCGCGTGGCCGAGAACGATGAATCGCCCGCCTGGTACCCCGGCAACGAGTTCGAAGCCGCCCGTCTGCGCTCCCAACAGCCCTGATATCCCCGCACCACCCATGAAACGCATCCTGCTTCCCCTGTTGCTGCTGCTGGCCGCATCTGCCCCGGCCGCCGCCCAGATCACCCCGGAAACCCTCATTTCCCTGCGCCGGGTCGGCGCGCCGACCGTCTCGCCCGACGGCGCCACCATCCTGCACACGCTCACCGAGGTCTCGCTCGAAGCCAACCGCGGTACCACCCAGATCTGGGCCGTACCCACCGCCGGCGGAGAACCCCGCCGCCTCACCGAGGCGGCCACCTCCTCCTCATCCCCCCAATGGCGCCCCGACGGCCGCAAGATCGGCTTCATGCGGGGCGGCCAGTTCTGGGAGATGAACCCCGACGGTTCCGACCCGGTGCAGCTCACTTCCATCGACGGCGGAGTGGGCAACGTGCTCTGGTCGCCCACCGGCACCCACATCGCCTACACCCGCGACGTGCAGATCACCCCCACGCCGCTGCAACGCTACCCCGACCTCCCCAATGCGAACGTACGCCTGTACGACGGCCTCATGTACCGGCATTGGGATACCTGGGAAGACGGCGCCTACTCCCACGTCTTCATCGCACCCTACCGGACCGGCTCCGTGGGCGAAGGCACGGACCTCATGCCCGGCGAACCCTACGACGCTCCCCTCAAACCCTTCGGTGGTGCCGAGCAACTGGCCTGGCACCCCGACGGCAACCGGTTCATCTATACCGCCAAAAAACTGAGCGGTGCCGAAGCGGCCGTCAGCACCAACTCCGACCTCTACCTGTACGACCGGTCCACGGGCACCACCCGCAACCTGACCGCCGACAATGCCGGCTACGACACCAACCCCGTCTTCTCGCCCGACGGCCGCATGCTCGTCTGGAGCCGCATGACCACCCCCATGTACGAAGCCGACCGCCACCGCCTCATGGCCATGGATCTGGCCAGCGGCTCCATGCGCGAACTCAGTTTCGGCCTCGACCAGAACGTGGACAGCCCCGTTTTCGCCAAGAACGGCTCCCATATCTATTTCCTCAGCGGTGTGGAAGCCACCGTCCAGGTCTTCTCCATGGACCTGCGCGCGCGCAGCACCAACCCGCCCGTCAAACAACTCACCTACGGGGTGCACGATTTCACCAGCCTGTCCGTGGGCCGCTTGCGGAACACCGAGGTGCTGGTGGGCGGGGTGCAGTCCATGTCGGCCCCCACCGACCTCTGGCGGGTGGATGCCGCCACCGGCGAGCTCAGCCGCCTCACCGACGCCAACGCCGACCGCCTGAACGGGATCGCACTGGGCAAGGTGGAATCGCGCTGGGTGCCCACCACCGACGGCAAACAGATGAAAGTGTGGGTCATCTTCCCTCCGAATTTCGATCCCACCAAGAAATACCCCACCTTGCTGTATTGCCAGGGCGGCCCGCAAGGCACCGTATCCCAGTTCTTCAGCTACCGCTGGAACTTCCAAACCCTCGCCTCGGCCGGCTACGTCATCGTAGCACCCAACCGGCGTGGGTTGCCCAGTTTCGGCCAGGAATGGAACCGGCAGATTTCGGGTGATTGGGGCGGCCAAGCCATGAAAGACCTGCTATCGGCCATCGACAATGTGGCCGCCGAACCCTGGGCCGATGAATCCCGCCTGGGCGCCGTAGGTGCCAGTTTCGGGGGGTACAGCGTCTTCTGGCTGGCCGGCAACCACCAGAACCGCTTCAAGAGCTTCATCGCCCACGCCGGGGTCTTCAACCTCGAAAGCATGTACGGTCATACCGAAGAGCTCTTCTTCGCCGAGTTCGATATGGGCGGTTCGTATTGGCAACAACCGCAGCCCGAAAGCTACCGCACCGATTCGCCCCATCTCTATGTGGACCGCTGGACCACCCCCATGCTCATCATCCACGGCGAACGCGATTATCGCGTGCCCGTGAGCGAAGGCATGCAGGCGTTCACCGCGTTGCAGCGCCAGGGCATCCGTTCCCGCCTGGTGCTCTTCCCCGAAGAGAACCACTGGATCCTCTCCCCTCAGAACTCGGTGCTATGGCATCGCGAGTTCTTCGGATGGCTGAAAGAGACACTATGATTTATTCACTTAGAAGGCGCAGGGGGTAAAGGCTTTTCATAAGGCTGACGCGCGTGAGAAGAGATATTACTTAGGAGGCGCTTGAGGCGAAGGATTTTCTATAAAGCTGACGCACGCTATCAAAGAATTCCTTTGCGTGCGCCAGCCCAATAAAAGCCTTTACCCCCTGCACCTTCTAAGTTCAAAATTCCTTTGCGTGCGCCAGCCCAATGAAAGCCTTTACCCCCTGCGCCTTCTAAGTTCAAAAATCCTTTGCGTGCGCCAGCCCATATAAAAGCCTTTACCTCCCACGCCTCCTAAGTTGAAAATTCCCTTGCGTGCGCCAGCCCATATAAAAGCGTTTACCTCCCACGCCTCCTAAGTTGAAAATTCCCTTCCGTGC
>JANJTJ010000097.1 GCA_024711145.1 Balneolales bacterium | reverse complement strand
CGGCGTCCAATTTGGGGCCGGGCTCCTTGTAGAACGGGGAGCTGAGCGAGGTAGGCTGGGATGACATATCGGGTTGAAACGTGATTTTCGAAGACGGTTCCCAAAGGTAGGAAGTATTCCGAATGGGGGCCAAAAAGCGCTACCAACGGTGCGAATCCATTTCATAACAATTCGATAACATGAGGCCGGTACTTTTTGCGACTTCGGTAAACCAACTGCGTCAATTCCTATGGCCGAACCCAGCAACGGCGAGAACACCTCCCTCTACCAATCGTTCCGGGCCAGCAGCCTTTCGGACACCATCCGCAAGGAACGTCCCTTCCTCATCTTCATCGGGCTTTCCTTCTTCATAGCCGGTGTGGTATTCCAGAATCCGATGCTGGCCATGTGGGTCGGGTTCCTATACGCCGGGTATTCGGCCATCGCGAACGATTCGATCCAGACCATCGGCACCTTCCTGGCGTCGAACTCCCAACGCAAGTGGTGGATCCTCTGGTTGTACATAGGCGGCATATTCCTGGCCACGGTGGCCTATTCCTGGGTGCAGTACGACGGCGACGTCTCCTACGCGCGCCTGACGGCCAAGGGCTTCGAGACCGCGCCCACCAGTTTCACCTTCCTGCAGGTGGCCGCACCCATCTTCCTGCTGATCATCACGCGGATGCGGATGCCGGTGAGCACCACCTTCATGCTGCTGAGCTGCTTCTCGACGGATCTGGACGGCATCACCGACATGCTCACGAAGTCGTTGTCGGGGTATCTGGTCGCCTTCGTGGTGGCCATCTTCGTGTGGTCCATGTTCTCCCGCATGATGCGCGGGTGGTTCACGGGCGAGGCCGGCAAGGGCTGGTTGGTGGCCCAATGGGTCAGCTCGGGCGCCCTCTGGTCGGTCTGGCTGATGCAGGACGCCGCCAACATCGCCGTGTACCTGCCCCGCTCCCTGTCGGTAATGGAGTTCGCCGCATTCTCCGGATTCATCTTCTTCGGCCTGGGCGTGTTGTTCTACCTGAGGGGAGACCGGATCCAGCAGGTCATTACCGAGAAATCGTTCGTGACCGATACGCGCCCGGCCACCATCATCGATGGTGTATATGCCTTCATTCTGTACTACTTCAAGGTGGTAAGCGTGGTGCCCATGTCCACAACCTGGGTATTCATCGGCTTGTTGGCCGGCCGTGAGTTGGCCATGAGCCTGACCGACCAGGACGGGCACGGCAAACCCTTCAAGAAGACCTTCAAGCTGATCCTGCGCGATGCCACCTATGCCGGCATCGGCCTGATCGTCTCCATCATTCTGGCGGCCAGCATCAACCCGGCCATCAGGAACGAGCTGTTCTCCTACCTGCACTGAGGCATGCGTTCCGACACCCGATACGGAATGACCGTGGCCGGCCTGGTGCCGGTACGGTCCGAGGCGGCCGAATCCGTCGAAATGGGCACCCAGCTGCTGTTGGGAGAGACCTTCCGCATCGATGAGGAGACCGAGCGGTGGTACCGCATCCGCTGCGACCACGACGGCTACTCCGGCTGGGTGTCGAAGGGGCAGACCATGGAATTGGCCGCGGCCGATTGGTTGGCCTGGGCCAACCACCCCGAGCGGAAACGGTCTCCTTATGCCACCTACCGCGTGGAGAACGGCCATGCGGGGCTGCTGGTGCCCATGGGGGCGCCCGTCATAGAAACCCCGAACGGCATCGAAATGCCCGGCGGGGCCTGGACCACCGTGAACCAGCGGTTCCGGCGCCAGGAACATGCCTTGCTGGACACCGCCCTGCACTACCTGGGCACCCCCTACCTCTGGGGCGGCCGTAGCGATGTGGGCCTCGACTGTTCCGGGTTCGTGCAATCGGTATACGGCCTGCACGGGTACGCCCTGCCGCGCGACGCCTGGCAGCAGGCCGCTTTCGGACCGGCGCGGCCCCTGCCCCTGGCCGAAGCCGAAACCGGCGACCTCCTGTTCTTCAGCTACGACGGCAAGGGCATCCAGCATGTCGGGTTCTACCTGGGCGACGGGTACTGCCTGCACGCTTCGGGCAACGTGGCCATCCACACCATCGATGCGGCCAAAGGCCATGGCGGCCGGTACCTGTACAACCCCCGATTGGCCGGCACCTTGGCATTCGTGCTGAAAGCGGCCGATGCGCGCGCCGCCGCCCTTTCGGGAGAATGGCGTACCCGGGAGCTCCGAAGACCGGTTCCGGCGGGTTCCTGAACGGGATTTTCCGTACCTTGGGGACTTCCACCAGCGGCGATACCCGATGTCCGACAAACCCCACGATTACTGCGGCATTTTCGGAATCTTCAACAGCGACGACGCCGCCATAAACACCTATTACGGCCTGCACGCCCTGCAGCACCGGGGGCAGGAGTCGGCGGGCATCGTCACCTCATGGTACGACCCGGCCAAGGGGTTTCCGACCATGCCCACCCACAAGGATTTCGGGTTGGTGCTCAACGTCTTCAACGACAAATCCCTCTTCAAGAACAAATTGAAGGGTACCGCGGCCATCGGGCACAACCGGTATTCCACGGCGGGGTCGTCCACCAATCCGGCCAATATCCAACCCTTCCGCGCGCATCTGAAGGGGGGCAACCTGGCCTTGGCGCACAACGGCAACCTGACCAACGCCCGGGGCATCCGCCAGCGGTTCATCCAGGAAGGGGTGCTGTTCCAAAGCACCTCCGACACCGAGATCATCCTGCATCTGATCGCCCGTTCGCAGGAAACGGACCCCGTGGAGCAGATCATGGATGCGTTGCGGCAGGTCACCGGGGCGTATTGCCTGGTCATCCTCACCGATACCCAGCTCATCGCCGTGCGCGATCCGAACGGGTTCCGCCCGCTGGCCCTCGGCCGCAAGGGCGATGCCTACGTGGTGGCCTCCGAAACCTGCGCCTTCGACATCATGGGTGCCGATTACATCCGCGATGTGCGGCCCGGAGAAATCCTGGTCATCGACCGGAACACCGTGGCGACCGGCGAACCGCAATCCCGGTTCCTGCCGCCGCAACCCGGCACGGGCAGCAGCGGGTGCATCTTCGAGTATGTGTATTTCTCCCGGCCCGACAGCCGCATCTTCGGGGAAAGCACCGACAAAGTGCGCCGGCGCATCGGGCAGTTCCTGGCCAAGGAACACCCCATCACCTCCTTCCTGCGCACCAAGGGCGGCAAACAACCCGTGGTGATCTCCGTGCCCGACAGCAGCAACACGGCCGCCTTGGGCTATGCCTACGAGAACCAGGCCCTGGGGCACGACTGCCGCTTCGAAATCGGCCTCATCCGCAACCATTATGTGGGGCGCACCTTCATTTCGCCGGGCCAGGAAATGCGGGACCTGCGCGTGCGCACCAAATTCAACATCGTTCGGGGCGTGCTCGAAGGGCGGCCGGTAGTCATCGTGGACGATTCCATCGTGCGGGGCACCACTTCCCGCCATCTGGTGGACATGATCCGGGCGGCCAACCCCACCGAAATCCATTTCCTGGCCAGTTCGCCGCCGGTGGTGGAACCTTGCCACTACGGGATGGATTTCCCCAGTCCGGGCGAGCTCATCGCCAACCGCTACGACCGCGACGTGGTGCGCATCGCCGAGGCCCTGGGAGTGGACAGCCTGCATTACCTCTCGCCCCATGGGTTGGTGGCCGCCGTGAAAGACGCCAATGCCGCCGATTTCAACTACTGCACCGCCTGTTTCACCGGGGATTACCCCGTACCTGTGACCACCGGCGTGGGCAAAGAAGAGAACGAACTGAGCTGATGACCATCCGGAACGCGACGTTCGTCACTTCGGCCCCCAATCTGGACGCCTGTCCGGTAGCCGACCGCCCCGAGATCTGTTTCGCCGGCCGGTCCAACGTGGGCAAATCGTCGCTCATCAACGCCTTCACGGGGCGCAAGAAACTGGCCAAAACCAGTGGCACACCGGGAAAAACCCGCTTGTTGAATTATTTCGACATCGATGGGACCTGGTACCTGGTAGACCTTCCGGGATTCGGCTTCGCGAAGGTATCGCAAGCCGAGCGCGCCCGTTGGGACCAGGAATTCAGCCGTTACCTGCACAACCGGGACACCCTGAAACTCGTGCTGCATCTGGTCGATGCCCGGCACGAACCCGGGGCCCTGGACCTGGCCTTCATCGAGCGGCTGGCCGAAAGCGGCCGCCCGTTCTCCCTCGTGCTCACCAAAACCGACACCTTGTCGGCCAACGGGCGGGCGCAGAGCAAGGCGCGCCTCAACCGAGCCCTGAAGGGGTTGGGCATCGAGGTTCCGGTCGTTTCCACCAGTGCGGCGGCCGGCAGCGGCCTCGACGAATTGCGCGGCCTGGTGCACGACTTCCTTACCGACTCCATCGACATCATCCAAACCGACTCCTGATCTTCCCATGGCCTACAAGGTCCTCCTTCTCGACGGCATCGAAGCCGTGTGCAAAACCATCCTCGAACGCCGCGGCATAGAAGCCGTGGAGGCTCCGAAACTGGCCGGAGAAGCCCTCTTGGCCGCCATCGGCGACTACGACGGGTTGGTGGTACGGTCGGCCACCAAAGTGACCGCCGACCTGCTCCGGCACGCCCCGAAACTGCAGGTGGTGGGTCGGGCCGGTGTGGGCGTGGACAACATCGACATCGATGCGGCCACCAAAGCCGGCGTACTGGTGATGAACACGCCCGACGGCAACACCATCTCCACCGCCGAGCATACCTGCGGCCTGATCATGGCCCTGGCGCGGAACATACCCAACGCGGTAGCCTCGCTGAAAGCCGGCGCCTGGGACCGCAAGAAATACACCGGCACCGAATTGGACGGCAAAGTGCTGGGTGTGGTCGGCTTGGGCAAGATCGGGTCCGGTGTGGCCACGCGCATGCGGGCCTTCGGCATGCGGGTGGTCGGGTACGACCCCTTCACCACGCCCGAGCGGGCCGCCGAATTGGGCGTGGAGCTGGCCGACCTGGACCAGGTGCTCGCCGTGGCCGATTTCCTCACCGTGCATACCCCGCTCACCGACAAAACCCGTGGCCTGGTCTCGCGGGCCAATGCCGCCAAACTCAAGAAAGGCGTGCGGTTGGTGAACGTGGCCCGTGGCGGCATTTATGCCGAATCCGACCTGTTGGGGCTGCTTGAGGACGGAACCGTGGGTGGCCTGGCGGTGGACGTGTATGCCACCGAGCCCGCGCCGGCCGACCTGCTGCCCTTGCTGCAGCATCCGAACGTGGTATGTACCCCGCACCTGGGTGCCAGCACCGACGAAGCCCAGGAGAAAGTAGCCGAACAGATCGCCGAGCAGATCGCCGACACCCTGGAGCGGAAATCCTTCAAGGGCACCCTGAACGGCAAATCCATCGCCTTGAGCACCAACGCGGAAGTACAGCCCTACCTGAAGCTGGCCGAGCGGTTTGGCAAATTCGTGAGCCAGCTGGCCCCCGCCAACACCAGTACCTTGCACCTGGAGTATCTGGGCACCTGCGCCGCGCATGCCGAAGTACTCACCGACGCCATCCTGACCGGATACCTGCAATCCAGCACCGAAGAGGCCCTCAACCTCATCAATGCCCGGTACCTGGCCGAATTCAACGGCATCAACGTACAGGAGACGCATGGCAAAGAGAGCCGGACCTATGCCGACCTCATCCGCATCCGGTTCGGCAAAGCCGGATCCTACATCACCTTCGGGGCCACCCTGTTCGGTGCCGACGATTTCCGCATCGTGGAACTGGACGGATTCCCCATCGAGATCGCCCTGGAAGGCGGCATCCTGCTGTACCGCAACGCCGACAAACCCGGTGTGCTGGCGGCGGTAAGCGCCGTTCTGGCCGCACGATCCATCAACATCGCCGCCCTGAGCCTGGGGCGGACCGGCAAGGGCATCGAAGCCGTAACAGCCGTCACCGTGGACCAACCCCTGGGCGAGGCCGAGCTGCGCGACGTGGACGCCGTGCCCGGTGTGGACCATGTATATTTCGTTCAATTGTAAGCCATAGCGCATGTCACTCTCCTACCGCCGTACCGAGATCCAGCAATACGAACGGGTTCCCGTCGTCATGTTCCCCGACAACCGGGCGGCATCCAAAGCCGTTGCCGACGAAATCGCCGAGCTCATCCGCAGCCGGGCCGCCGAAGGGCGCCTGGCGGTATTGGGCCTGGCCACGGGGTCCACACCCACGCGCGTGTATGCCGAACTGGTGCGCCTGCACCAGGAAGAAGGGCTCAGTTTCAAAAACGTGGTCACCTTCAACCTGGACGAATACTACCCCATGCAGCCGGATGCCATCCAGAGCTACGTGCGGTTCATGGGGGAGCAGTTGTTCGACCACATCGACATCCCCAAGGCGCAAGTCCATATTCCGGACGGCACGCTCGACCGCGAAGCCGCCTACGCCTTCTGCCAGGAATATGAGCGGAAGATCGCCGAGGCGGGGGGCATCGACATCCAGATCCTGGGTATCGGACGTACGGGCCACATCGGCTTCAACGAACCGGGCTCCACGCGCGAAAGCCGCACACGCATGGTCACCCTGGACATCCTCACCCGGCGCGACGCCAGCGGCGACTTCTTCGGCCTGGAGAACGTACCCCGCCGGGCCATCACCATGGGTGTGGGTACCATTTTCGCGGCCCGGCGCATCATCCTCATGGGGTGGGGCGAAGGCAAAGCGCCCATCCTGCGCAAAACCGTGGAAGGGCCCATCAGCGACCACATCCCGGCCACCTTCCTGCAGGAGCATCCGAACACCCTGTTCGTAATCGACGAAGCCGCCGGGTCCGAGCTCACCCGCATCAAAACCCCCTGGTTGGTGGACACCTGCACCTGGGATCCCCTCATGGTGCGGCGGGCGGTGGTCTGGTTGTGCCAGAAGACCGAAAAACCCATCCTCAAACTCACCGAAGAAGACTACAACGAGAACGGATTGGGCGAATTGGTCACCGAATTCGGGCCGGCCTACAACATCAACATCCGCGTCTTCAACGAGATGCAGCGCACCATCACCGGCTGGCCGGGCGGCAAACCCAACGCCGACGATGCGCACCGGCCGGAGCGGGCCGAGCCCTTCCCCAAGCGTGTGTTGCTGTTCTCGCCCCACCCCGACGACGACGTCATCTCCATGGGCGGCACCTTCATCCGTCTGGTGGACCAAGGCCACCAGGTGCATGTGGCGTACCAGACCAGCGGCAACATCGCCGTATTCGACGACGATGCCATGCGCTACGCCGATTTCGTGAGCGATTACGCCCTGAAATTCGGTTTCGAAGACTCCGAGGCCTTGGGCCTGTTCGACAAAGTGCGGGCTTTCCTGGCCGAGAAGCAGAACGGCGACGTGGACATCCCCGAAGTGCGGGCCATCAAAGGGCTCATCCGCCGGGGCGAGGCCAAAGCCGGTTGCCGGTACGTGGGCATACCCGACGAGCAGATCCATTTCCTGGACATGCCCTTCTACGAGACGGGTAGGGTGAAGAAGGCGCCCCTGGGCGAAGCCGACATCCGCATCATCATGGACCTGATCCGTGAAGTGAAACCGCATCAGATCTATGCGGCCGGCGACCTGGCCGATCCGCATGGCACACATCGGGTATGCCTGGACGCCATCATGGAAGCGGTGCGCCGCCTCCGGAACGAAGCCTTCATGAAAGACTGCTGGGTGTGGCTGTACCGGGGCGCCTGGCACGAATGGGAACTCGAAAAAATCGAAATGGCCGTACCCATTTCGCCCGAAGAGCTGCTGCGCAAGCGTAGGGCCATCTTCAAGCACCAGTCCCAGAAAGACAACGTGATGTTCCAGGGCAGCGACAAGCGCGAATTCTGGGAACGGGCCGAACACCGCAACCGGGAGACGGCCCGCGCCTACGACAAGCTCGGCCTGGCCGAATACGAGGCCATGGAGGCGTTCGTCCGTTGGCAGTTCTGATGTGAACCGGTACCGCGCCTGGATCCTGGCCCTGGCGCTGGTGCCTGCCGCCATACTGGCGGTGGGCGAATACTGGAGCACGCGGGAAACCGATGCCCTGATCGCCGAAACCTGGAACCGCCAGGTGGACGGCATCCTCTATTCGCTGAACCAGCAGGCCTACGACTGGGCCGCCAACCGGGCGGGTGACCTCGAAAGCCGGTTGCGCCGGGGCGAACCGGCTGCGGGCTTGCCCGCACGCGGGTCCATCCGCGCCGTGCTCGACGCCCGAGCCCTGCGCGGGTTGGGCCTTACCGAGGCGGAAGCCGAGGCCCTGGGCCGGGATCTGGGCCAGGGTTACCGCCGGTTCATCAGCCGGCCCGGCGGCATGGCCGACCTGCTCGCCCTCGGGTTCGCCGTGGATACCGGCGAACCGACCCCGCGCGTGGTCGGATTCCTGATCGACAAGAACCGGTTCATCGCCGAGGAGATGGAAGCCGCCCTGCGCCTGGTGGGATCGCAGGGATTGGGCGTGGGCATTTTCGCCGTGGTGGATGGCGCACCGGTGTTCCGGTCGCGGCCGTTCGAGGTCGCCACTACCGACATCCGGCGGCCCTTCTGGCTCATGCCCGACTACGAACTGGCCATCGACACCGAGGGCGACCGGCTGCAGGCCTGGGCCAGGGCACGCCTCTGGCGGTCGCTCGGGCTCATCGCGTTGGTAGGCCTGGTGCTCGGGGGCGGGTTGTGGCTCGTTTTCAAGACCGTTCGGCGCGAATCCGAACTGGCCCGGCTCAAATCCGATTTCGTGGCCAACGTGAGCCACGAATTGAAAACACCGCTCGCCCTCATCCGCCTGTATGCCGAAACCCTGGAGCTGGGTCGGGTGCCCACCGAAGCCAAACGATTGGAATACTACAAGACCATAGGCCAGGAGACCGAACGCCTCACGCATATGATCCGGAACATCCTGGATTTCAGCCGGATGGAAGCCGGAAAGACCACCTACCGGTTCGCTCCGACCGACCTGACCGCCCTGCTGGCGCGGCTGGCCGACATGTATGCACCCGTATTCGAGCGGGCGGGTGCCCGATTGACCACCGAGCTACCCGACACGGAGGTGGTGGTCGAAGCCGATGCCGACGCCCTGACCGAAGCCCTGCTGAACCTGCTCGACAACGCCCTGAAATATGGCAAACCCGGCAACCGCGCCCGTCTGTCCCTGCTGAAGGATCCCATTCGCATACAGGTCCGCGATGAGGGCGCCGGCATCGCACCGGAAGCCATCCCCCACCTGTTCGATCCCTTTTTCCGGGCTGAAAGCAGCCTGGTGCAGGAAACCAAGGGAGCGGGCTTGGGGCTGGCCTTGGTGAAACATATAGCGGATGCGCACGGGTGGCCGATCGGGGTGAGCAG
The DNA here is from genome assembly GCA_024711145.1 of Balneolales bacterium. GTDB lineage: Bacteria > Bacteroidota > Rhodothermia > Balneolales > HLUCCA01 > JANJTJ01. The sequence continues at coordinate 1,792 of JANJTJ010000097.1, read as the reverse complement.
CAGCCCCGGTGCAGGCAGCACGTTCGAGCTGGTGGTTCAGTCGGGCGTCACCAACCGGTAACCCACGCCGTGCGCGGTAAGGATGATGCGGGGATGGGCCGGGTCGGGCTCCACCGCCTTGCGCAACCGCAGGATGAAATTGTCCACCGTTCGGGTAGTGGGTGCCTCACCATATCCCCAAACCCGTTCCAGGATCTCATCGCGCGAGACTACCTGCCCGGGGCGGTCGGCCAAGTAGCGGAGCAGTTCGAATTCCTTATGGGTAAGGTCCAGGGGTGTTCCATCGCGCCGGGCTGTCATGCGGTCGAAATCCACCGTGCATGCTCCGATCCGGCGCGGACCCATGGGACTCGAAGCCGCCGGGCCCGAACGCCGGAGGATGGCCTTGATGCGTGCGGAGAGCTCCCGCACGCTGAAGGGTTTGGTCAGATAATCGTCGGCACCCAGTTCCAACCCCAGCACCCGGTCGATTTCCTCCCCCCGGGCGGTAAGCAGCAGCACGGGCGTGCGGTCGCCTTCGGCCCGGAGCGTGCGGCAGACCTCGAAACCCGACATGCCTGGCATCATCACATCCAGGACCACCAGGTCGAAACGGCCGGTTCGCAGGTAGGCCAACGCGGAAGGACCGTCGGCGGCTTCGTCCACGGCGTACCCCTCGAACTCGAGGTTGTCGCGCAGGCCGGCTCGCATGGCGGGTTCGTCATCGACAATAAGTAAGCGGTTCATGACAAACTGTGACAAACGTGTACCTGGGCATGACATCCGCGCCGTCGGGGTGGGCGTAATTCCCACCATGAAAACGCTCACCGCCACCCTCCTCCTCCTCCTGGCCGCCACCGCATCGGTGGCCGCCCAAACGCGCGATTACCGCGCCGCCGCCATCGCAAATTACCGGTGGAACTTTGCCCACGGCAACTCCGGTGTGGTGGAATCCTCGTTGGCCACCCTCCTGGAGTTCCGTGCGGCGAACCCCGAAACCGATTTCAGCGCCTTGGTAGGCGACCTGCACCGCCTCAGCGCCACCACCACCGACCTTGGCATCCGGTACCGGGCCTTGTTGGTCGCCATGGCGCTCGAGTCGCCCGAGTTGGCCCGACGCATCGGCATGGCACCCGACACCGACGCCTCCCGTTTCCGCATGCTGGCCGACCTCGTGCGCGACGGGCAACTGGCCCACATCGGCAACCGCTGAACCGGTTACCTTCCGCCCATGCCGGTACTTCTCCTGCTGCTGATCGCCTGGATGCAACCACCCGCCGCCGAAGGGCAGCGGGTGGTCGATCTGCGTGGTACCTGGGAGTTCCGCCTGGGCGACCAACCGGATGCCGGCGCCGAGTGGTCCACCATCTTCGTGCCGGCCGCATGGGAGAATGAGGGCTGGCCCGGGTACGACGGGTTCGCCTGGTACCAACGACGGGTGCGTTTGCCCGAGCGCCTGCCCGACGGCCCGTTGTACCTGGATCTGGGCCGCATAGACGATACCGACGCCGTGTACGTGAACGGCCGGTTGGTCGGGAAATCGGGCGGGTTCCCACCCCGTTACCATACCGCCTACGACCGTTGGCGGCGATATCGGGTACCCGACGAGCTGGCCGTAGCGGGTAGCGAATGGCACATCCGCATCCGCGTGTACGACGACGGTCTGCAGGGCGGGCTGCTCGAAGGCAAACCCGGCATTTATGCGGTCGCCGAGCCGGGTCGGGTCGCCGACCTGGCCGGTATCTGGAAATTCCGAACCGGAGATGCCGGCATGAATGCCCGGGTGGTGCTGGACGACAGCCAGTGGTCCGAC
>JANJTJ010000092.1 GCA_024711145.1 Balneolales bacterium | reverse complement strand
GGGCGCGCACCTCGGCCGGCTCCAGGTGATGCAGCAGGTGGTTGCAGATGCAGAAGTCGAAGTGCGCGCCCTCGCCCACGAGCGTGCCGCTCCGGTGGCGGCGGAACACCACGCCGGAGTGCGGAGCCGCCGCCGCCAGCTCCGCCGCCACCGGGTCGGGGTCGATGGCCGTGACCCGCAGGTCACGGCCATCGACGGCCGCAAGCTGCCGGAGCCGGCGACCTACGTCGCCGGCTCCGGCTCCTATGTCGAGCAGGGTGTAGGCGCGGGCTTCGGCCATGAGCGGACGCATGCGCTCGGCATACACATTGTCCCACCGGCTGAACAGCCGGTTGACCACCGCGAACCGCCGGTAGGTGCGCCTCAGTTTGGCCGGGTCGCAATCCGGATCGTCCATCCGCTCCCGCAAGGTGGCGTCGCGCTCACGCATCCAGTTGCAGTACGGCGGTTTCCACGGTCAGTCCCGGTCCGAAGGCCATGGCGCATACCGGCCCCGGCTCTCCGCCCCGGCGTACTTCATCCAATACGAACCCGATGGTCGCGCTGCTCATGTTGCCGAATCGGCTCAGGACCCGCCGTGGGGCATCCAAGGCGTCTTCCGCCAACCCCAGCCCCTGCGACACTTTGTCCAGGATGGCCCGACCTCCCGGATGCACGGCCCAATGCCGCACATCCTCCATCCCCAATCCGCTTTCAAGTAGTCGGGGCGGAATCAGGGTGGGCATGTGCTGATGCAGGATGTCCGGCACGTAGGTGGTGAGCACCATGTCGAACCCGTGGTCGCCGATGGACCAGGCCATGTCGGCCGCACCGGCGCCGGTGAGCAAGGTGCGGAAAGCGCCCATGCGGTAGGTGCCCGCCCGGGTCGGTTCGGCGGCCGATACCCAGGCCCCCGCCGCGCCGTCGGCGAATACGCTGGCCGATAGCATGGCGTCGGTGTCGTTGGTGAAGTTCAGATGCAGGGTGCACAGCTCCACGGAGACCACCAGCACGTTGGCTCCGGGCTCCGCTTCGCAGATGGTTTTTGCCAGGTTCAGCGCCGGAAAGAGGGCGTAACACCCCATGAATCCGATATGGTAGCGGCGCACGTCGGGCCTCAATCCGCAGGCGTTCACGATGTCGTAATCGGGCCCGGGCGCATAGAACCCGGTGCAGGAAACGGTTACCAGATGGGTTACCGCCCCCGGCCCACCGTTGCGCTCCACCAGCTCCCGCGCCACCCGCACGTACAGTTCCCGCGCATGGGTGGTGTACAGGTCGTTTCGGGCACCCGTGCCGGGACGCAGCACCTGCCCGGTTTCCCGATCGAAAAAGGGTCCTCCGGCCGATCCGTCTTGGAAATCGGGCAGGCAACTGTGGCGGGTGGCGATGCCGGACGCCCCGTAGATCTTGTGCAGGATGGCCTGGGTCATGCGGTCGCCGGGCACATGCGCCTTCATGAAGTCCCGTACGAAGGGAACCTGTTCGTAGGCGTGTGCCGGGGTGGCGGTGGCCAGGTCTTGGATGCGGATGTTCATGCACCCACAACCTACAACGGCATCAACCCGTTCGGTGCGCCCGCGTGATCAGATGGAAACGGAGGTTGTGCAGCACCCCCGCCGTGGTCAGCCCGGCGATCAATCCCATCCACAATCCTTCCGGTCCGTACCCGGCTTTCAGCCCCAGATACCAGCCCAGGGGCAAACCGATCACCCAGTAGGAGAGGAAGTTCACGAACATGGGTATGGTGGTGTCTTTGAGGCCGCGTAGGGCGCCAGACCCGCTCACCTGCAACCCGTCGCTGAGCTGGAATACGGCCGCCAGGTACAGCAACACCCGGGCCCGGTCGATCAGGGCCTGGTCTTGGGTGTACATGGACAGGATGAGGTCCGGGGCGATGAACATGAAAAGGGCGGTGCCGGTCATGAACAGGGTGGCCAGGCCGATGCCGGTCCACCCGCTGTACCGGGCGTCGGCCAAACCCGACCGCCCATACACTTGCCCCACACGCACCGTGATGCCCGAAGCGATGCCGAAGGCGATCATGAAGGTGACGGATGCGAAGTTCATGCCGATCTGATGCGCCGCCACTTCCATGGTGCCCAACGAAGACATCATCAGGGCCACCACGGCGAACATGGTCACTTCCATGCCCATGCTCATGCCGATGGGCAGCCCCACGCGGGCCACTTCTCCCATCACACGGCGTTCCAGGCGGCTGCGCAGGGCGAAAACATGGTATCGGGCGAAATCGGTTTTCCGCCAGGTGTACGCCACCATGGCCACGCACATCACGCCCATGGTGAGCGCGGTGGCGTACCCGGTACCGACCGCACCCAGGGCCGGGAACCCGAATTTGCCGTACATGAGCACCCAGTTGGCGCCGATGTTGAACAACAACCCGATGAAGGGGATCCACATGGCGGGTTTGGTGTTGCCCAATCCCTCATTGAAGTACCGCAAGGCCAGATAGATGTTGACGGGAATCATGCCATAACTGGCGGCCTTGGCATAGCCCAGGGTCTTGGGAATGAGCTCCGGATCCACCGACATCCACCGGGTCACCGGTTCCACATACCATAGGATGAGCATGGTGGGTATGCCCAGGAGGGCACCCAGGATGAGCCCATGCCGTGCCGTGGGCCCGATCTGGTCCAACCTGCGGGCTCCGAAATGCTGGGCCACGATGGGCGAAATACCCATGAGGATGCCGATGCTGAAGATGAACACGGGCATGAGCAGGGAAGACCCTACGGCGACGGCCGCCAGGTCCTGCGCACTCAGGTTGCCGGCCATCACGGTATCCACGAAACTCATGGATACCTGCAACAGGTTTCCCACCATCACGGGGAACCCGATGTTCAACAATAAACGCGCCTCATGGCGCAGGCGCGGCGGTAGCGGGAGTTTCAGAGTCACGTCCGGGAGAGATCAACGGTATCCGGATGGTGAAGGTGGTGCCTATGCCAGGCGCGCTGGCGAATTCGATCCGGCCTTTGTGGGCTTCCACCACTTTTTTGCTGATCGCCAAGCCCAATCCCGTTCCGGTGTTCTTGGTGGAGAAGTTAGGGATGAAAATCTTCTGTTTGAGATCGGAAGGTATGCCCGCACCGGTATCGATCACATCGGCATAGGCCCCGCCGTTCCAGGCATAGGTGCGCACCAGTACGATGCCCCCGGGCCGGATGGCTTCCATGGAGTTTTTCACGAGGTTGAGGATCACCCGCTTGAGCTCGTCGGGTGCGGCCGATACGGGCAAGGGCTCCGGCGACAGGTCGGCCTCCAGGTGGAACCGGTGGTCGTGCCGGTAGATCTCGCGCACCGAGGTAACCACTTCGTTCAGGTCGGTCTCTTTGAATTCCTCGGTGATGGGCCGCGCGAATTTGGAGAAATCGTTGGCGATGCCGCTCAAGGAGTCGATTTCGGCCACCAGGGTCTCGGTAATGCGGGAGATCATGGGCGCGATTTCCTCCAGGGTCCGGTTCCCGTAGCGGATCTGCTGGTCCAGATGCTGGATGCTCAGCTTCATGGGCGTGAGCGGGTTTTTGATCTCGTGGGCCACCTGCCGGGCCATTTCGGTCCAAGCCACCTGCCGTTCCTGGTCGGCCAGGTCGTCCTGCAGATCTTTCAACCGATACACCATCAGGTTGTAGGCGTTGGCCAGGTCGCCCATCTCATCGCGCGAATCGACCTGTATGGCCGTGTCCAACCGCCCGGCCGATACCCGCTGCAGGCCCAGACGGATCTGGTTGATGGGGTGCAGGAACTCGCGGAGCAGGAGGAACACGCCGGTCAATACCAATGCGAACAGCAGGAAGTACCCGAGCACGGCCACACTGGTCACCCGCTGCAGGTCGTCCATGCTCAGGGTGCCGGCATACGGCCGCAGCAGGATGCTCCGAACGGCGGATATCCATAAGGGAAGCAGGGCGAACCCGGCCAGCACGAACCGGTCCACGATGCGGTCCTGCATGCGTTCGCGGCCCCGGAACAGGGAACTCTCGCGGCCGGTGACACCCTTCAGCACCGGGTAGGCCACGAGGGCGGCGGTGAACACCAGTAGAAACAGCCGGACGACCGGGAAGGTGGCGGTCCACCAGGGAAGCTCGGGGTCGGTACCGCCGGCAGCACCCGAGAGTACCGGATACAGGTACAGGGTGACCATGAGCGACAAACCCAACAATGTGCGGAAGGGCGATCGGAACCGGAACGACTCGGGCCAATTGTGGAAGGCCCAGGCCAGGAAATAGGTGAGCAACGGAGGCACCGCCGCCCACCATCCGATCGATGATGCCGCGATGACGATGCCCATACCCACCGACGGATGCACCCAGCGGGCGTCTTCGGTCTCCGAATTGAGCAGGAACCACCCGCCGAGCACGGCCAACAGGATCTGCGACATGGCGATGGCGCCGGCACCCAGGTGCAGGGCGATCGCCGACGGCGTAGGCAACAGCGATGCCCCCCAGATGCCGGCGTCGCCCCCCAGGGCGACGAAATAGGTGAGGCTGCCTACCCACAAACCCGTGTACGTGCTCAAAGCACCGTATGCGGCCGACAATACCACGGTGCGCGGGTACCAGGTGACCCCGAAATACCTCTGCTTCCGGATCAGGATACGGGCCAACTGCAGGGCTCCGATGGCCACCACCAATCCCAGGGGCAACAGCCACCAGGAGGGGTCCGAAAGGCTCAATGATTGGCGCAACCGGTCGATCACGCCGGCAAGTTAATCAGGGATCGGCGACCTCGGTGACCTTCGCATCACTCCACATGCGTTCCAGGCCGTAATGGACCCGGACATCGCGCAGGAAGATGTGGACCACCACATTCACGTAATCGAGCACGATCCAGCGTTGTGTGTCCAGGCCTTCACGGCCGTAGGTCAGCTCGCCGGCCGTCCCCTTCATCGTGACCATCACATGGTCGGCCAACGATTTTCCATGGGTATCGCTCAAGGCGGTTGCCACTACGAAATAATCGGTGAATCCGGTGAGGCCGCGTACATCGAGCATGCGGATATCTTCGGCTTTCTTCTCCAACAAGGCGTTCGCAACGGTGCGTGCGAGGAATTCGGAATCGGACATCAGGGGAGGTTGAGGGAATCGTAATCCAGCCCGATCACAACGGTGGCGTCGAGGAAAAAGCCCTCAGACACTTCCCGCACGATGCGGTCTTCGGGCAAGTTGAGTGCGCGGGCCACGCGGCGGGCGTTTTCCGAATGGCCCCGGCGGTCGATCACATAGGTGTGGGGCACATCGAACGATTCGAAATTGCCCGATTCCACCACATCGAAGCCGTTGCGGCGCAAGGCCGAGGTGAAACGGTTGGCCAAACCGGCCCGGCCGGCTCCGTTCAGCACCTGGACCTGGATCACCTGGCTGATGAGGGCGTCGGCATCATCGGCCCGTTCCGCTTCGATGCGCGGAACCGCCAATCGGAACACCAGGAACAATACCAGAAGCCCCAGCAGGGCGGCGGAGACGACCAGCAGGCCGTTCAGGCGCCGATCCGAGGTGCGGGGTTCCATGCGGAGGGGTCAGTAGCCGCGGTCGAACCGATCGTAATACCGCGAACCGTACATGCCCGGATGGAAGCCGCCGGGTCCCTGGCTGAAACGGACCTGGAAATGCGTGTTGGCATTCATCTGATAGCTCAATTCGGCATTGCGCACCAGGAAACGGGGTCCATCACCGGCATACAGGCCTTGCCCGAAGGGCGAATGCGCCACCGAAAGGTCCAGGCGGCCGGTCAACCGGTCGTTGAAGCGCATCCGCATGGTGTTCGTGTAGTAATTCTGATTGTACCCTTGCCCGGCGAAGCTGCCCATGGTCATTTCATAGGAATGCGACATCTGGAACTGCTGCAGGCCGAGCAGCCCCCGGCTCGGTGCCTGGGTCTTCACAACGGCACCCGTCCAATCGTGGGGAGACGGTACGTCTTGCCGTAGTTGGGCCGCCGCAGGCAGTGCGGCAACGAACAGGATCAGGATTGCGGAAAGGAAACGGTTCATGGCGGAAGGGTTTGTACCCTAACGTAACGAATGCCGGTCTATTCTGCCAACCGGCATGAGAAAGAAAAAGTGCGGAGGTGGAGGGATTCGAACCCCCGATACCCGTAGGTATAACGGTTTTCGAGACCGCCCCGTTCAACCGCTCTGGCACACCTCCGTAGTCGCGGTTTGTTGTCCTAGGGACACGAGACACGTATATTAGCGCTATTTCCCGTTAGTTGAAAATCGTCGACCGACAATTTTTTTCACGACGGGATCCGCTCACCTGCCCGCATGAAGCTCACCGATTTCCGCTTCGATACCGATCGCGTCCAGATCTCCGCTTATCCGGCGGAGCCGCGCGATTCTGCGAAGCTCATGGTGGTCGATCGGGCCACCCGGTCCATCCGCCATGGGACCTTCGCCGACCTACCCCAGTTCCTCAAGCCCGGCGATTGCCTGGTGGTGAACGATACGCGGGTGTTCCCCGCCCGGCTGATCGGCAAAAAAGAGAAGACCGAGGCGGATATCGAGGTCTTCCTGCTGCGGGAGCTCCAACCCGACAACAAGCTCTGGGATGTGTTGGTGGAACCCGCCCGGAAGATCCGCATCGGCAACAAACTCTACTTCGATGAGGACCTGGTCGCCGAAGTGGTGGACAACACCACCTCCCGTGGCCGCACCATCCGGTTCCTGTTCGACGGGCCCAACGAGGAGTTGTACGCCACCCTGGACCGCATCGGCGAGATGCCGCTTCCGCCCTACATGGACCGGAAAAGCGAGGATGCCGACAAGCAACGCTACCAGACCATTTTCGCCCGTGAACGGGGCGCGGTGGCCGCTCCGACCGCCGGCATGCATTTCACGCAAGCCCTGCTCGACCGCCTCGGCGAGGCAGGCATCCATATCGCACCGGTCACCCTGCATATCGGTTGGGGTACGTTCCGCCCGGTCGAGGTCGAAGACCTCACCAAACACCGGATGGATTCCGAGAACTACTATATCACCCAGGAAACCGCCGATCTGATCAATTCGGTGCTCGACCAGAAGAAAAACCGGGTGATCGCGGTCGGCACATCGGCCGTGAGGGCCATCGAGACCAGCATAACGGCCAACGCCCGCCTCAAACCGTCGTTCGGTTGGACCGACAAGTTCATCTATCCTTCCTATGAGTTCAAAATCACGGAAGGATTGATCACCAATTTCCATCCGCCCGAATCGACCCAACTGATGGCGACCACGGCGTTCTGCGAGTATGAACTTCTGATGGAGGCGTACCGGGAAGCCATGGACCACGACTACCGGTTCTACGCCTTCGGCGACGCGATGCTCATACTCTGACCATGCGCCTGTCCCTGGTTGTCCCTGCCGCCGGAACCGGCAGCCGTATGGGAACCACGGTATCCAAACCCTGGCTCGTACTTGCCGGCGCCCCCATCCTGGAACACACCCTGCGGGCGTTCCGAGGGTGCGAGGGCCTGGATGAGGTGGTGGTTGCGGCTCCGGCCGAACGGGAAGCCGACCTGCATGCCCTGATGGCCCGCGCCTTGCCGGGCGTGGCCTGGCGGCGGGTTGACGGCGGCGCGGAACGCATGCATTCGGTACGCTCGGCCTTGGCGGCCACAACGGCCGGCAACCGCCTGGTTGCCGTGCACGACGCCGTGCGGCCGTTCGTGTCCGCCGAGGCCGTCGAACGGGTCCGCGCCGCCGCCGAGCGCCACGGTGCCGCCGTGCCCGCCATCCCCGTGGCCGATACCATCAAGACCATCGGGCCCGGCGGTACCGTGGCGCTCACCCTCGAGCGCGGCGGCTTGCGCGCGGTGCAAACCCCGCAAATCTTCCACCGGGACCTGCTCGCGCGCGCCTACGCCGCCGCGCCCGAGGGCAACCCGCCCACCGACGACGCCGCTCTGGTGGAAGCCATCGGCCACCCGGTTCTTCTGGTAGACGGCGACCCCCTCAATCTCAAACTCACCTATCCTCAGGATCTGCGCATGGCGGAACAACGGTTGGCCCAATCCCAAGACCTCCGCATCGGGTACGGATATGATGTGCATCGCCTGGCCCCGGGGCGGCGGTTGGTACTCGGTGGCGTGGAGATCCCCCATTCGTCCGGCCTCGACGGACACTCGGATGCGGATGTCCTCCTGCATGCCGTGACCGACGCCCTGCTCGGCGCCCTGGGCCTGGGCGACATCGGCACCCATTTCCCCGACACGGCGTCGGTCAACAAAGACCGGGACAGCCGCGAATTCCTGCGCGGTGCGGCCGTGCTCATCCGCGAGCGCGGGTACCGGGTGGGTAACATCGACGCCACCCTGGTGGCCGAAAAACCCAAGATCCTGCCGCATGTACCCCTCATGTGCGCCCGCATCGCGGAAGATGTCGGCATTCCGGCCGACCGCGTGTCCGTCAAGGCCACCACCAACGAACGCATGGGGTTCATCGGGCGCGAAGAGGGCATGACCGCCATGGCCACCGCACTGCTCATCCGTGATTGAGACCTTCACCCTTGACCTGGTCGAATGGATCCGCACCATACCGGTCGGGTGGGTGTACCTGGTCTTTTTCGCGGTAGCCTATCTCGAAAACGTGATACCACCGGTGCCGGGCGACGTGCTCGTGGCGTTCGGCGGGTATCTGGCCGCGGAACGGCTGGTGTCTGCCACAGGCATCCTGGGGTTGACCACCATCGCCTCGTCGGCCGGATTCATGACCATGTACGCCATCGGTGCGCGCTGGGGCAGCGGTATCCGCAAACATCGGGAAACGCATTGGACCTTCCGGTGGATCAACATCACCTACTTCGACCGGGCCCAACGGTGGATGGACAAATGGGGAGGCGGCGTGGTGCTGGCGAACCGGTTCCTGGCGGGCACGCGGTCGGTCATCGCGCTCATGGCGGGTATGGGGCATCTGCCGGTGTGGCGCACCCTGTTCCAGGTGCTCGTCAGTGCCTTGTTGTGGAACGCCCTGCTGCTGGCGGCCGGGTGGTGGGTGCGCGAGAATTGGCAGCAGATCGGCGAACTGATCAATGCCTACAGCACCACGGTCCTGATCCTGCTGGTCCTGGTATCCGCTGCAAGATGGTGGTATAAGAGGCGTCGCAGGTAGTTGACTTCCCGCAATCCGTTCTCTAACTTTCCGGTCTTTCCGCAAGTGCTGGTGTAGCTCAGTTGGTAGAGCAGCTGACTTGTAATCAGCCGGTCGTAGGTTCGAGTCCTATCACCAGCTCACCATCGCGGACGGGAAAGCGTTCTTTGACGGTACTTACAAGAGGGGGGATACCAAAGCGGCCAACTGGGGCAGACTGTAAATCTGTTGTCTTCGACTTCGCAGGTTCGAATCCTGCTCCCCCCACACCGAAGCGGGTGTAGCTCAGTTGGTAGAGCATCAGCCTTCCAAGCTGAATGTCGCGAGTTCGAGCCTCGTCGCCCGCTCCAAGGAAACCACCCTCGAAAAGCCGCTATAGCTCAGTCGGTAGAGCGCATCCATGGTAAGGATGAGGTCATCGGTTCGAATCCGATTAGCGGCTCACACACACTGTCCCAACCCGACAACAACCTCACAACAGCAGGTAGGCATCATGGCAAAAGAATCATTCGTACGTAGCAAGCCCCACGTGAACATCGGCACGATCGGCCACGTGGATCACGGCAAAACGACGCTGACGGCGGCGATCACGAAAGTGCTGAGCACCAAATTCGGTGGTCAGGTCCGTGC
>JANJTJ010000091.1 GCA_024711145.1 Balneolales bacterium | reverse complement strand
GCACGGACCTGACCACCGAATTTGGTGCTCAGCACTTTCGTGATCGCCGCCGTCAGCGTCGTTTTGCCGTGATCCACGTGGCCGATCGTGCCGATGTTCACGTGGGGCTTGCTACGTACGAATGATTCTTTTGCCATGATGGGACTTCGGTTAAATCGTTATTTCTCTTCGATGATGGCTTTTGCGATGGAGTCGGGTACCGGCGCGAAGCGTTTGAACTCCATGCTGTACACGGCACGACCCTGCGACATCGAGCGCAATTGGGTCGAGTAGCCGAACATCTCGGCCAACGGCACTTCGGCATTCACGACGGAACCGTCGGTGTTGCTGTCCATGCCCATGATCATGCCCCGGCGGCTGTTCAGGTCGCCGATGATGTCTCCCATGTAGTCTTCCGGTGTGATCACCTCGACCTTCATGATGGGTTCCAGGATGATGGGGCCGGCCTTGCGGGCGGCTTCGCGCAGGCCCATGCGAGCGCAGAGTTCGAAGCTCAGGGCGTCGGAGTCCACATCGTGGTAGGAACCGTCGAAGAGGCGCACTTTCAGCCCTTCGATCGGGTAACCGGCTTGGATACCGCCGCTCAGGCCGCCTTTGAACCCTTTCTCGACCGGGCTGATGAATTCTTTCGGGATGTTGCCACCGGTGACTTCGTTGACGAACTCGAATCCGGTATTGCCTTCCATCGGCATGATCTCGAAGGAGATGTCGGCGAATTTGCCTCGGCCACCGGTCTGTTTCTTGTAGACTTCGCGGTGGGTGACATTCTTCGTGATGGTCTCGCGGTAGGAAACCTGGGGTTTGCCCACGTTGGCTTCCACCTTGAACTCGCGCTTGAGGCGGTCCACGATGATCTCCAGGTGCAGCTCGCCCATGCCTGCGATGGTGGTTTGGCCGGTCTCGTCGTCGACCGACACCTTGAAGGTGGGATCTTCTTCGGCGAGCTTGACCAAACCGGTCGTCAGTTTGTCGTTGTCGGCCTTGGTTTTGGGTTCCACGGCCAGTTTGATCACCGGCTCGGGGAAGATCATCTTCTCGAGCAGGATGGGCTTGTCTTCGGCGGAGAGGGTATCGCCCGTCTTCACTTCCTTGATGCCCACGGCGGCGGCGATGTCGCCGGCGCGTACGATCTTGATGTCTTCCTTGTGGTTGGCGTGCATCTGCAGCAGGCGGCCGATGCGCTCTTTCTTACCGGTGGACGTGTTCAGCACGTAGGAGCCGGCTTCGAGCTGGCCCGAGTACACCCGGATGAAGGTGAGCTTGCCGACGTAGGGGTCGGTAGCGATTTTGAAGGCCAATGCGGAGAAGGGCTCTTCGAACAGGGGTTTGCGTGCCAATACCTTCTCTTCGTCGTTGGGATCGATGCCGTTCACGGCGTCGATGTCGGACGGAGCGGGCAGGTAGTTCACAACCGCGTCGAGCAGGGTTTGAACGCCTTTGTTCTTGAAGGCGGTACCGCAGATGACGGGGTTGATGCTCAGGCTCAGGGTGGCGGCACGGATGGCGGCGATCAGTTCGGCCTCGGAAATCTCCTCTTCCATGAGGTATTTCTCCATGAGGGCCTCGTCGTGGTCGGCTACCGATTCCACCAGGAACTTGCGGTATTCATCGGCCTTGGCTTGGAGGTCGGCCGGGATATCGATGTACTCGAACTTCTGGCCTTGGGAGTCCTCATCCCAGACGATGCCTTGCATCTTGACCAGGTCGATCACCCCTTTGAATTTCTCTTCCTGACCGATGGGAATCTGCAGGGGCACGGCTTTGGAGCCGAGCTTGGTGCGCATCTTCTCGATCACGTTGTAGAAATCGGCTCCGGTGCGGTCCATCTTGTTGACGAAGGCGATCCGGGGAACCTTGTATTTGTTGGCTTGGCGCCAGACCGTTTCCGACTGGGGCTGAACGGCACCTACGGCACAGAACACGGCAACGGCGCCGTCGAGCACACGCAAAGAACGCTCCACTTCCACCGTGAAATCCACGTGGCCGGGGGTGTCGATGATGTTGATGCGGTGGTTGTTCCAGAAGCAGGTGGTGGCTGCGGACGTGATCGTAATGCCCCGTTCGCGTTCCTGCTCCATCCAGTCCATGGTGGCGGCACCTTCGTGCACCTCACCCAGACGGTGGGAAATACCGGTGTAATAGAGGATCCGCTCGGACGTGGTCGTCTTGCCGGCATCGATGTGGGCCATGATGCCGATGTTGCGCGTCTTGGCGAGCAGATCGGAGATTTTGATTTCGGGCGCGGCCGTACTCATTGGGAATCAGGTAGGAGAATCAGAAGCGGTAATGAGCGAAGGCCTTATTGGCTTCGGCCATACGGTGGGTGTCGTCCTTCTTGCGGACGGCACCGCCTTCGTTGTTGGCGGCGTCTTGCAGTTCACGGGCCAACCGGGCGGCCATGGACTTGTCGGCGCGGGATTTGGCGGAGTTGATGATCCAGCGCATGCCCAGGGCGGTGGAGCGCTCGGAGCGCACTTCCACAGGAACCTGGTAGGTGGAACCACCCACGCGGCGGGACCGCACTTCGATGACGGGAGCGGCATTGGACAGCGCCGTGCGGAACACGTCGATGCCGGGGCGGCCGGTTTTCTCCTCGATGATCTCGAAGGCTTGGTACACGATTTTCCGTGCCACGTTCTTTTTCCCGTCCTTCATCAAGCAGTTGATGAAACGGGTCACCAGTTTGTCCGCGAACAGGGGATCGGGGCGGACATGGCGGACTTCGGCTTTTCTTCTACGCATCTCGTTCTGGGATCAGTCGGTTCGGGGTTGCTGCGCGGATCACTTCTTCTTCTTGGCGGCGGCGGCGGCTGCGGCACCCGCTTTCGGGCGTTTCGCGCCGTAGAGGCTGCGGCCTTGGCGGCGGTCGTTCACACCGGCCGTATCCAGCGCTCCACGGATGATGTGGTAGCGTACGCCCGGGAGATCCTTCACCCGGCCGCCACGGATCAGCACAATGGAGTGCTCTTGCAGGTTGTGCCCTTCTCCGGGGATGTAGGCCGTCACCTCGATGGAGTTGGTCAAACGCACACGAGCCACTTTCCGCAGAGCCGAGTTCGGCTTCTTCGGGGTCGTGGTGTAGACCCGCGTGCACACCCCGCGCCGTTGCGGGCAGCTTTGCAGCGCCGGCGAGGACGTTTTGGTGACTTTGCTTTTTCTACCTTTGCGGATGAGCTGCTGAATCGTTGGCACAGGACAAAAGGCTTGAGAATGGTTTTGGGACAGAGCCCGATAATTTAACCAGATTCCGGAACGATTCCCAACGTTTTCCCCTCCAACATGCCCGAAATTTGCCGAGATTCCCTTCAAACCACCCCTTTCCCTGATCCGCAGGGGTAGATTTCCCCACATTATTGTATTACTGATATATCACAGTATAACAAATGCATCTGCCCGACCTCCCCGGCCTCACCCCCAACCGCCGCGCCGCCCTGCTCGACGCCGGCATCCGCTCGGCCGAGGACCTCATCTTCACCCTTCCCCGCCGGTACCTGGACCGCACCCGAACGGTGTTGGCCTCCAAAGCCGCCGATGCCGACGGTCCGGTCACGGTGTTCGGCCAGGTGGTACGGGTGCAGGTGCTGGGCGGGGGCAACCACCAACGGCTGGAAGTGACCTTGCAAGATGCCAGCGGCCGCATCACGGGTGTCTGGTTCAAGGGGGTCTCCTATTTCAAAGGCCGGTTCGAGGCGGGTCGTACGGTAGCCTTCTTCGGCACGGCCAAACGGTTCGGCGCCCAGATCCAGATGGCGCATCCCGATGCCGAAGTGCTGGATGGAGACGGCAAACCGGCCACCCTTTCCGGCATCCTACCCATTTATCCGGGTACGGACCGCATGAAGAAGACCTATATAAGTGGTGCGGTCTTCCAGCGGTGGGCCCGGCAATTGCTCAACGAGCACCCGCTGCCCGAATTTCTGCCTGCGGCCCTACTCAAGGCCTACGGCTTTCCCCAGCGGCAGCAGGCCCTGCACCATCTGCATGCGCCCGACGCCCTGTCTCAGACCCTGCCGGCCCGCAACCGGCTCAAGTTCGAGGAATTGCTGCTCTTCCAATTGGCGGTGCGGCGCCTGCGGCTCACCCGCACCGAACGCACCCAGGCCCCGGCCCTGGTTCCGGGCGAACACACCAAGCGGTTCTTCCGGGAACTGCCCTTCGGACTGACCGGGGGGCAACGCGAGGCCCTGGGCGAAATCCGCCGCGACCTGGCATCGGGTCGGCAGATGAACCGCCTGCTTCAGGGCGATGTGGGCAGCGGGAAAACCGTGGTGGCCATGGGGGCCCTGCTCATGGCGGCCGACAGCGGCTTGCAAGGGGCCATCATGGCACCTACCGAGATCCTGGCCGAACAGCACGCCCGCACCTTCGCGAAACTACTGGAACCGTTGGGTGTGAACATCGCACTGCTGACGGGCTCCCTGACAGGTGGGGCTCGGAAATCGCTGCTCGAACGCCTCGCCAACGGAGACATACACGTCGTGGTGGGCACCCACGCCCTCTTCCAGGATGACGTCTCCTTCCTGAAATTGGGCCTCATCGTGATCGACGAACAGCACCGGTTCGGCGTGCGGCAACGGTTGGCCTTCCAGGAGAAGGGTCAGGGTGTGCATACGCTGGTGATGTCGGCCACGCCCATACCGCGTTCCCTGGCCATGACCCTGTACGCCGATCTGGACCTGAGCGTGATGCGGGAGCTGCCTGCGGGGCGCAAACCCATCACCACCGTGGTGCGGGGCGAGCGCAGCCGCGACGACGTGTACCGCCATGTGAAGGCGGAAGCGGAGGCGGGCGGACAGGCCTATGTGGTGTATCCCCTGGTGGAGGAATCGGAGCTGAGCGACCTTAAAGACGCCACGGCCGGCGCCGAGGAACTCAAAGCACGCTTTCCGGACCTGAGGGTGGGGCTGGTACATGGGCGCATGAAGCCCGAAGAGAAAGATGCCGTGATGCGGCCCTTCGTGGCGGGAGAGCTGGATGTGCTGGTCTCCACCACGGTCATCGAGGTCGGGGTGGACGTGCCCAACGCCAGCTTCATGGTCATCGAACACGCCGAACGTTTCGGCTTGTCGCAATTGCACCAGCTGCGGGGGCGGGTGGGGCGCGGCGGCAGAGCCAGCACCTGCGTGTTGCTCGTGGGGGTCAAGATCAGCCGGGAGGGTCGGGAGCGGTTGGAGACCATGGCCCGCACCCAGGACGGGTTCGAGATCGCCGAGGTGGACCTGCGGTTGCGGGGTCCGGGCGATGTGTTGGGCACGGCCCAAAGCGGGTTGCCCGAGTTCCGGTTCGCCGACCTGCTTACCGATGCCGAATGGGTGGCGGCCGCCAAGCGCACGGCGGCCGAGCTGCTGGAGGCCGATCCCGGATTAACGCATCCGGACCATGCCGCCCTGAGGGCCGAGCTCGACCGCTATTGGGTCGAACGGGAACGGTTGAAGGACGTGTGAGGGGGGTGGCAGGGAGTAAGACTAGTCCGTCCTATACTATATTGCACTACATTAAATAGTAATCAAACGGAGACTCCCCCTATGAAAGCATTTCTCCTGTTCGGATGGGTGCTGTTGGGATTGGTCGGTTGCAATCCCGCCGGTCCCCAGTTTCCGCCCGGTGCCGACGAAACCTACGATTGGGGCATCAAATACGCCCGTTTCGGCGACGAATGGTGGTCGGTCCGCAATGGGGAGAAAAGGGTGCGATTTGGCTTTGTGACCCCAACGAAAGCCATTCTTTAACCCCTACTTGGCGTAGCGCTTCCGGTCGTTGGCGTCGAGGTATTTCTTGCGGATACGCAGGCTTTTGGGGGTGACCTCGAGCAGTTCGTCGTCGTCGATGAACTCGATGCATTGCTCGAGGCTCATCTTTTTGGCGACGGCGATCTTGACGGTGTCGCCGGTCTGGCTGGCCCGGTGGTTGGTGAGGGCCTTTTTCTTGACGGCGTTGAGCACCATGTCGTCGGCGCGGTTGTTCAGGCCCACGACCTGCCCCATGTACACGGGGTCGCCGGGTTCTACGAAGAAGAGGCCGCGGTCCTGCAGGCCTTCGAGGGCGTAGCTGGTCACATTGCCGTTCTCCAGGGCGATGAGGGCGCCATTGGCCCGGCCGCCGATATCCCCTTTGTAGGGTTCGTACTCCGAGAATTGCTGGTGGATCATGGCCATGCCGCGGGTTTCGGTCATGATGTCACCACGGAAGCCGATGAGGCCGCGGGAGGGTACCCGGAAGGCCACACGGGAGTTCTCGCCTTCCTGGCTCATGCCCATGAGCAGGCCTTTGCGGTTGAGCAGGATGTCCACCACTTTGTTGGAGTAGTCGGTGGGTACGTCCACGACCACTTCTTCGATGGGCTCATACTTCTCGCCGTCGATCTCGCGCAGCACCACTTCGGGGCGGGAGACGGAGAATTCATAGCCTTCGCGGCGCATGGATTCGATGAGGATGGCCAATTGCAGCTCGCCCCGACCCGACACCTTGAATACGTCGGGGTTTTCGGTGGGCTCCACGCGGAGCGACACGTTGGTGCGGATCTCGCGGGCCAGGCGGTCCTTGATCATGTTGGAGGTCACATATTTGCCCTCCAGTCCGGCGAAGGGCGAATCGTTCACCCGGAAATACATGGCGATCGTGGGCATGTCGATGTCCACGTAGGCCACGGGGGTGGGGTCTTCGGCCGCGGTGAGGGTGTCGCCGATGTTGGATTCGTCGTACCCGGCCAGGGCAATGATGTCGCCGGCGAAGGCTTCCTCCACGATCTCCTTGCCCAAGCCTATGAAGGTGAAGAGCTTGGTGGCACGCCCCTTCTCCTTGAGGTTGCCGTCGCGGTCGAGCAGCAGGACATCCTGCCCTTTTTTGATGGTGCCTTGCTCCACGCGGCCCACGGCGATCCGGCCCACGTAGTCGTTCCATTCCACGTTGGAAACGAGCATCTTGAAGGGGGCGTCGGTGCGGGTCTGGGGCGGCGCCACATGCTCCACGATGAGGTCGAAGAGGGGAGCCAGTGATTCGTCGGGGTCGTCCAGGCTGCGTTTGGCGAAGCCCTTGATGCCTACGGCATAGAGTACGGGGAAATCGAGCTGCTCGTCGCTGGCTTCGAGCCCCACGAAGAGGTCGAACACCTCGTTGAGGACGGCGTCGGGGCGGGCGTCGCTACGATCGATCTTGTTGATGACCACGATGGGGCGGTAGCCCAGGGCCAGGGATTTGCGCAACACGAAGCGGGTTTGCGGGAGCGGACCCTCGGCGGCGTCCACCAGCAGGATCACTCCGTTCACCATCTTCAGGATGCGCTCCACCTCACCGCCGAAATCGGCGTGGCCGGGGGTGTCCACGATATTGATCTTGGTGCCCTTCCAGTTCACGGCCGTGTTCTTGGCCATGATGGTGATGCCCTTCTCGCGCTCCAGGTCGTTGGAATCCATCACCCGTTCGGCGACTTCCTGGTGCTCGCGGAAGGTGCCGCTCTGTTTGAGCATTTGGTCCACGAGGGTGGTTTTGCCGTGGTCGACGTGGGCGATGATGGCGATATTGCGGATGGCGGTCATGGGCGTTTGGCTGACGTAAATCGGATAGCCGCGCAAGATACGGCTAGACTATGGCATTGAAAGCCAATTCTATTTAGATTCCGTCTAAATCAAACCCTCCGAGAACCCCATGCGAACCTTCCGAAACGGCCTGTTGGCCGGTCTTGGCGCCCTGGCCCTGCTCCTGCCCGCCTGTTCCTTCGAAAAGCCCACCCTCACCGTGTATTCGGGCCGTAGCAAGGCCTTGGTGGAGCCCATCCTCACCCGGTTCACCGAAGAGACGGGCATCCTGGTGGACGTGAAATATGCCGGCACCACCCAGCTCACCATCACCTTGTTGGAAGAAGGGGCCCAATCGCCGGCCGACCTCTTCTGGGCGTCGGACATCGGCGGGTTGGGAGCCGTTTCCGGTGCCGGACTCCTGCAGGAGCTGGACGAGACCGTGTATGCGGACCTGGATCCCCGGTTCGTGGGAGCCAACCGCGACTGGGTGGCCACCAGCAACCGGGCCCGCGTGCTGGCCTACAGCACCCAGCGGGTGGATGCGGCCGCTTTGCCGGCATCCGTTTTCGACCTCACGCAACCGGCCTATGCCAAGCGTGTGGGTTGGGCGCCCGTGAACGGCACTTTCCAGTCCTTCGTGAGCGCCATGGTGAAAGCCCATGGGCGCGATGCCGCCCGCGACTGGCTGGCCGCCATGAAGGCCAACGGCGCCGTGCCCTACGCCAACAACAATGCCATCATCCAAGCCATCGAGGCCGGCGAGATCGACTACGGCATCACCAACCACTACTATCTGCTGCGGGCCCGCCAGCGCAATGCGGAAATCCCCATCGAGCAGACCTTCTTCGCCGCCGGAGACATCGGCAACATGCTGAATCTGGCCGGAATCGGCATTCTGAAGACGTCGGCCCATACCGATGCCGCCGAGGAGCTCATCCGCTTCCTTCTGAAGGAAAGCTCCCAGGAGTTCTTCGCCCAGGAAACCAAAGAATACCCGGTGGTACGCATCGGGAACGCCGAACTGGCGGTCGATTCGCTGCGCACCTATGCGCCGGCGGTGAGTCTGGAAGACGTGCCCGACCTGGAAGGCACGCTGGCCTTGCTCCGTGAGGTGGGGCTGCTATAAGACGCGCTCCCTGGTACTTCCTGGCACCGGTACTGGCCACGGCGTTCGCGGTGGCCCTGCCGGTGCTGTACCTGTTCATCCGGGCTTTCGATGCCGAAACCGGTACCGCTGCGGCTTTGGTATTCCGGTGGCGGAACCTGGAGCTGTTGTGGAACACCCTCTCGCTCACGATAGGCGTGGTGGCCGTTTCAACCCTCATTTCATACCCGTTGGCCTGGGTAACGGCCCGCACCGACCTCCCCTTCCGGAAAACCATCCTCACGCTCACCTTGTTGCCGATGGCCATTCCGGGATATGTGATGGCCTATGCCCTGTTGAGCCTGGGTGGCGACGCCGGCCTGTTCGCCCAGGTATTCGGCTGGCAGGTTCCGCGTCTGAGCGGGTATTGGGGAGCCTTGGCCAGCATCACCTTCTACAGTTATCCCTATCTGTTCCTGAACCTGCGGAGCGGTTTCATGGGGTTGGATCCGGCACAGGAAGAGGCCGCCCGGTCGCTCGGTTCGGGCACCCACGACATCTTCCTGCGCATTTGGCTGCCCCATCTGAAACCGGCCTACCTGAGCGGGGTGTTGGTGATCGGACTGTATGTCTTGGGCGATTTCGGGGCGGTCTCGCTCATGCGGTACGAAACCATCAGTTACGCCCTCTTCATGCAATATGCGGGGTCGTACGACCGGGTGTATGCCGCCTGGTTGGGACTCATGCTCATTTCAATCACCCTGGTGGTGCTCATCGCCGAAGCCCGCCTATTGCGGGGAACCCGGTTGAGTCGGGTAGGAACGGGGGCCATGCGTTACCATACGTCTCAGCTGAGGGGTTGGAAAGTGCCGGTCATGGTCGGTTCCGGTCTTATCGTCGTCGCATCGTTGGTACTTCCGGTGGGAACGGTGGTCTGGTGGTCGGCCTACGGCGCCACCTACACCACCTGGGCGGATGTGGGCGGATCCTTGTGGAACTCCTTCCGTGCCAGCGTGCCGGCGGCCGCCCTGGCCTGTGCCATGGCCTTGCCGTTGGCCTATGTCTCGGTCCGGTACCGGTCGGGCTTCACCGGCATGCTGGAACGGGCGGCCTGGTTCGGATTCGCCACACCACCGTTGGCACTGGGCCTGGCGTTCGTCTTTTTCAGCCTGCATTGGGTCCCCTGGCTGTATCAATCGCTGGCATTGCTGGTGTTCGCCTATGCCATCCACTTGCTGGCCGAGGCCTTGGGACCCATCCGCAGCGCGTTGTATCAGGCACCTCCCAGCCTGGAGGAAGCCGCCCGAAGCCTGGGCGCGGGTCCGTTCGAAGCCTTCCGAAGGGCCACCTTGCCCTTGTTGCGAACCGGAACCATAACCGGTGCCGCGTTTGTTTTCCTGGGAGTCATGAAAGAACTTCCCATCACCTTCATTCTGGGTCCGATCGGGTTCGAAACCCTGGCCACCAACGTGTGGGGGTTCACCAACGATGCCCTGTTCGCCGATGCGGCGCCCTACGCCCTCATCCTGCTGCTGTTTTCCTCCCTGTTCGTAGCCCTTCTGTTCGCCCGTGAAACCCGGAACTGACCCCATCCTGCTGCGCGTGGCGCAGTTGGGAAAAACCTTCGCCAACGGCAACCGCCCCGTCGTGGACCGGGTGGGGTTCGAAGTGGGCCGCAACGAGATCTTCGCCATTCTGGGCCCGAGCGGATGCGGCAAAACCACCACCCTGCGCCTGATCGCCGGTTTCGAGCGGTGCGACACAGGCACCGTGAGCATCGGGGAACGCGTGTTGGAATGTGCCACGGAGCATCAACCGGCCGAGGGCAGGGGCATCGGCTTCGTGTTCCAGGATTATGCCCTGTTCCCGCATCTGGACGTAGCGGGAAACATCGCATTCGGCTTGAAGGGGCTTTCCCGGGCCGAAACGGCCGCACGCGTGCGTGCCACGGCCGAGGCCACCGGCCTGGCCGACCTGCTCGACCGCAAACCGCATCAGCTCTCCGGCGGGCAGCAGCAGCGGGTGGCCTTGGCACGGGCCATGGCGCCGCAGCCGGCCCTCATCCTGCTCGACGAGCCCTTCTCGAACCTGGATGCCGTGTTGCGCGAACGCACGCGCGACGAGGTGCGGGCCTTGCTGAAAGCCGCCGGCATGAGCGCCATTCTGGTTACGCACGACCAGGAGGAAGCCCTCAGTTTCGCCGACCGCATCGCCGTGATGCGCGACGGCCGCATCGAGCAGGTCGGCACCCCCGAAGAGGTGTATGAAACCCCCCGTACCGAGTTCGTGGCCACGTTTTTGGGGCGCACCAACCTGGTGAAGGGTCGGGCGCGGGGCATGCAGGCCTGGACCGACCTGGGCAGCGTGCTCATCGACCGGCCCATGGCGGGCGACGTGGTGCTCAGCATGCGTCCCGAACACCTGGCCTTGGAGCGCATGGACGAAACCAACTGCAACGGCCTGTGCGGCACCGTACTGGAGCGGTCCTTCAAGGGGCACGACGTCACCTACCGGGTGGCGCTCACCCGGGGCGACTGCCTCATCCACACGCACAACCGGGATGCCTACGCCCCCGGCGACCGGGTGGTGGTGAAAGCCCTGGAGCCGGCCGTGGTGCTCGAAACCGAGGCCGCCCTTGCCTGAGGCGAATTTCGCCGCCTTCCACCAGCGCCTGTACCATCAGTTCGGGGGGCTGGGGAACGCCCTCTACGCGGCCATCCGCGAAACCCCGCCTTCCATATCCATCCGCATCAATCCCGGCAAGCCGGGTCCGGTGCCCCATGGCGAGGTGATTCCATGGGAGCCTCAGGGGCGATGGCTGGCCGAACGGCCGGCCTTCGCCCTGGACCCCTCCTGGCATGTGGGTGGTTACTATGTGCAAGAAGCGGCCAGCATGGTGGTGGCCCATCTGCGGCGCACCCTGTTGCCCGGCCACCGCCCCGCCCTCCTCTGGGACACCTGCGCCGCGCCGGGCGGCAAAAGCACCGCCTTGGCCGCCACTCTGGCCCCCCACGACCGCCTGCTCGCCACCGAACCCGTACCCAAACGCGCCTCCATTCTGGCCGAAAACCTGGCCAAATGGGGCCACCCCGGCACCAAAGCCGTGCATGCGGATCCCTCCGAGCTCGTGCGACGGGGCCTGCGGGCCGATTTCCTGCTGGTAGACGCGCCCTGCTCGGGCGAAGGTCTGTTCCGGCGCGACCCCACCGCCGTGCGCGAGTGGTCGCCCGAGGCGGTAGCCACCTGCTCCAAGCGCCAAATCCGCATCCTGGCCGACCTCTGGCCGGCAGTACGCCCCGGTGGTCTGCTTCTGTACAGTACCTGCACCTTCAACCGGGAAGAGAACGAGGGTACGGCGGCCGCCTTCCTCGGCGCGCATGCCGATGCCGAACCCCTGCCGGTGGATCTGCCCGATACCTGGGGATTCTTCACCGAGGACCGCCGGGTATGGCGCGCCCTTCCCGGACGCACCCGAGGCGAAGGGTTCGCCTTCCAGGTGTTCCGCAAGCAGGGAGAAACGCCTGCAATCGCCGATTTCCGCCGGTTCGAGGCGCTTCCCGAGGCGCGCTCCGGCGCCGAGGCTTCCCATATCGCCTGCATGCGCCAGGGTGCGCCCGAACCCGACCGTGTGCTCGGGCTCGATACCCCTTCAGCCCTGACCTATCTGAGAGGCGAAGTATTGCGCATTCCCGTGGCCGACCTGGGCGAGCTGGGGCTGTGCTGGGAAGGGCGGTTGCTGGGCCTGGGCCAGGCCGTGGCGGGTCGCATCAACAACCACTATCCCAAAGCCTGGCGCCTGCGCCTGCGCTGATCAGAGCTCCACGGTAAGCTGCAGGATGCCGTGGCGACCGGCCTGCGGGTAGTAGAAATCGAACCGCTGCTCGCCGCCCCCGATCCAGCCATAGGTATAGCCGTTGGTCTCGTAAACCGCATCCATCAGATTGTAGATGGTGAGATCGATGCGGGCATTGGTCGTGAGCTTCCAACCGGCTTCCAGCTCGAATACCGCATAGGGATCGATGCTGCGGCTGCGGGCCGAGGCATTATCCAGATATTGGCGCGAAACGGCCTTGGCATGCAGCCCCAGCCGGAAGCGGTCGCCTTCGTAGGCCGTGCCCCAGGCCCCCACGAACCGGGGCGCGAAAGCCAGGTCGGTATCGCGATAGGTGAAGGCGGCCTGCCCCCCGTTGTCGTAATCGTCGAGATATTCGGTGAAAACGGGCATGGAACTGCGCGATAGGGTGGCGTTGGCTGTGGCGGACCAGCGGGCCGTGATGGCATAGCCGGCTTCCAGCTCGATGCCCCGTCGTCGGCTCTCGCGCACGTTGGTGCGGGTGTAGGCTCCCACGTCGTTCACCTGGCCGGTGAGGATGAGCTGGTCCCGGTAGCGCATGGCATA
>JANJTJ010000087.1 GCA_024711145.1 Balneolales bacterium | reverse complement strand
TTGGGCACCGACCCGGCCGGGCGCCTGTGGGTGTCGGAAACGGCCCACGTGATCCTGCCCTACCACAAAGCCATAGACCAGGCCCGCGAACAAGCGGCCGGTGCCGGCAAGATCGGCACCACGGGGCGGGGCATAGGTCCGGCCTATGTGCACAAGACGGCCCGCCTGGGCATCCGCATGCGCGACCTGCTCGATGCGGCAGCCTTGCGCGCCAAGATCGACGAAGCCCTGGTGGAGACCAACCTGCTGCTCACCGGGCTGTACGCGGCCGAGGCCTTCCGCACCGAGGACCTGCTGCCCGAACTGCTGGCCGCCGGCGAACGGTTGCGACCCTACATCGCCGACACCACCGCCCTGCTCCACGGGGCCCAGGCACGGGGCGAGTCCATCCTGCTCGAAGGCGCCCAAGGCTGCCTGCTGGATGTGGACCACGGCACCTATCCGTTCGTCACCTCCAGCTCTCCCACCTCGGGCGGGGCGTGTACGGGCACCGGCCTGCCCCCCACCGCCATCACCCATGTGATGGGCATATCCAAGGCCTATTGCACCCGTGTGGGCAACGGCCCCTTCCCCACCGAACTGGACGATGCGATGGGCGAGACCATGCGCCAGATCGGCCGCGAGTTCGGCGCCACCACGGGTCGGCCCCGGCGCACCGGCTGGCTGGATCTGGTGGCCCTGGGCTATGCCGCCCGTGTGAACGGGTTCAACGAACTCACCATCACCAAACTGGACGTGCTAGACACTTTCGATGAGGTGAAGGCGTGTGTGGCCTATCGGGTGAACGGCCACGAAACCACCGTCTTTCCGCATGGAACCGATGCCCTGGACGGCATAGAACCGGTGTACCGCAGCTTTCCCGGTTGGAACAGCCCCACCGTAGGGCTTACCCGGTTCGACGAACTGCCCCAAGCGGCCCGCACCTACCTGCGGTTCGTGGAAGACCGGCTGGGCGTGCCCCTCACCATCGTGTCCACAGGTCCCGACCGGGCCGAAACCATCCGCCTATGAGTCTCCGGATCCGGTACCGTATCTGGACCGGCCCCGGGGAATCGCTCGAGGCCAAACTGAACCACCTCTGCCTGGAGCAGAGCGTGGAGCTGCCGGCCGACGTGCTGCCGCCTCATATCGCCGAAACGGTGGTGGGCCGGGTGGAGGCTCTCGAAGCCACCGAAACCTACCATGTTGCCACCGTGGTCTTTCCGGACGCGAACATCGGCGGCGAGATCACCCAGTTCCTGAACATCCTGTTCGGCAACATATCGCTGGTGGACGGGGTGCAGGTGGAGGACGTGGCCTGGGAGCAGTTGCCCGCGGACCTGATGCCGGGTCCGCGGTACGGCATAGCCGGCATGCGCCGGCGCTTGGGCGTGCCTCGGCGGGCCCTGGCTTGCACGGCGCTCAAGCCCTTGGGCAGCACAGCGGAAGAGTTGGGCGACATGGCCTACCGGTTCGCCCTGGGCGGCATGGATTGCATCAAAGACGACCATGGGCTGGCCGACCAGCCCTACGCCCCCTTCCAACGCCGGCTGGAGGCCTGTGTGGCCGGGGTGGAGCGGGCCAACCGGGAAACCGGCGGCACCTCGGGTTATTGGCCCCACATCAGCGCCGTAGGCGAGGACCTGCTGCGGCGGCTGGAAGCCGCCGCCCAGGCGGGCGCGGCCGGCGGGCTGGTGTGTGCGCACCTGGTAGGGCCGGCCGCGCTCGCCGAAGTAGCGCGGCATGTGGCGGGGTTGCCGGTGATGGCCCACCCGGCTTTTTCGGGCAGCTACACGCAACCCCGCCACGGCATGACGCGCGCCTTCCTCTACGGCGCGCTGTGGCGCGCCCTGGGGGCCGATTTCGTGATCCACCCCAATGCGGCCGGCCGCTTCTCCTTCAGCGAGGCCGAGTGCCAGGCCATCCACGCGGCCGCCCGCGGCCCCCAGGCCGGCCATGCCGCCGCCTGGCCCACGCCCGGCGGCGGCATGCAGCGGGCCACCCTGGCCCGCTGGGTCGGGGCCTATGGCCCCGACACCTGCTTCCTCATCGGCGGGTCCCTCTACCAGCATCCCGACGGCCTGACCGCCGCCGCCGCCGAAATCCACTCCTTGCTCGTCTCATCCCATGGCTAAGAACAACTCCCGCGTGGTGCCCAACCGGGATTTCCGGTGGGAAGGCATCCCCCTGAAGGCCTACAAGACCGATGGCACCCATTTCAAAGACATCACCCGCCAATCGCTGCTGGGCGAAGGCCCCGACGACTGGGAACTCAACCTGCAGACCCGTTATTTCGAAATCGCACCCGGTGGCTACTCTTCCCTGGAAGTACATCGCCATCCGCACAGCGTGGTGGTCATCCGCGGGTCGGGGTCCGTGGTGCTCAACGACGAGGTCTTCGACCTGGGCACCTTCGACCTGGTGTATGTCTCGCCCGAAACCCTGCACCAGTTCCACGCCGACAAAGGCGAACCATTGGGGTTCCTGTGCATGGTGGACCGCTACCGCGACAAACCCCTGTTGCCCGATACCGACACCATCGACCGACACATCGGATCGGGTGCGGCCCGCGCCAAAATCCGCATCTGACCCATGGATCCCATCCTCAGCCAAACCATCCTGCTCGGCGCTTTCCTGCTTTTCCTGAGCATTTTCGCCAGCAAATACACGGATCGGATCGGCATACCCGGCTTGCTCATCTTCCTGGGCATCGGCATGCTGGTGGGATCGGACGGGTTGAACTGGATCTACCTGGACGACCCCAAAGTGGCCCAGACCGTGGGTGTGTTCGCCCTCATGTACATCCTCTTCTCCGGCGGGCTGGACACCGACTACAAGAAGATCCGCCCGGTAATAGGCCCATCCCTGGTTTTGGCCACCGTGGGAGTGGTACTCAGCGCCGGCCTGCTGGGCGTGTTCGCCAAATGGTTGTTGGGTTTCAGTTGGTTGGAATCGCTCCTGGTGGGTGCCATCGTGTCGAGCACCGATGCGGCCGCCGTGTTCTCCGTGCTCCGAACCCGCAACATCGCCCTCAAATACCGGCTGCAGGAACTCATCGAATTCGAATCGGGCACGAACGATCCCATGGCCATCTTCCTGACCATCAGCCTGATCACCCTGATTCTGGAACCGGCGGCCGGCCTGGGCCAACTCGGCATCCTCTTCCTCAAACAGATGGTGTTCGGAGCCTTGGCCGGCTACCTGTTCGGGTTGGCCATCTCCTGGGTTCTGAACCAGATCGAGCTGGAATACGACGGGTTGTATACCGTACTCACGTTGGCGTTGGTGGCGTTGGCTTTCGCCATCACGGACCTGATGGGCGGTAGCGGCTTCCTGGCCGTGTACCTGGTGGGCATGGTGCTGGGCAACCGGAACATCGTGCACAAGAAGTCGCTCATGAACTTCTTCGACGGGGTGAGCTGGCTCATGCAGATCACCATGTTCCTGGTACTGGGCTTGCTGGTGTATCCGAGCGAACTGATCCCGTTCGCCTGGCAAGGTGTGGGGCTGGCCCTTTTCCTCATGCTCGTAGCGCGGCCGATCAGTGTGTAC
>JANJTJ010000029.1 GCA_024711145.1 Balneolales bacterium | reverse complement strand
CGCCGCGGGCCGCGCGCCGCCCCCCCCCGCGGGGGGTTGGTCGCCCGGCCCCGCCCCCCCCCCCCCTGGGCCCGGGGGCCCCCCCCCGGCCCGGCCCCCCACGCCCAATTGACCCGGGTGAGTTACGGCAACGAGTTCATCAGCACGGGGGCCGGCGCCCGTGCGGCCGCCATGGGTGGCGCATTCACCGGTCTGGCCGACGACCTCACCGGCGCGTTCTGGAACCCGGCCGGGCTGGTGGGCCAACGTGGTCGCCAGGTGGCCTACATGCACAGCGAACGGTTCAGCGGGGAAGTGGCCTACGACTACGCCGGTTATGCCCAACCCCTGCCCGGCAGCGATGCCGTGGTGGCTGTGCAACTGTTCCGCCAAGGGGTGGACGACATCCCCAACACCCTCAACGCCTGGGACCGCGAGCGCGACCGGCCCGTGGCCGACCCCGAGGCCGCCATCACCAGGTTTTCCGCCAGCGATGTGGCGCTCATGGTCACCTACGCCGCCCCGGTGGACCACCGCCTCAGCTGGGGCGCCACCGCCAAAATGGTGTACAGCCGGCAGGGGCCGTATGCGGACGCCCTCGGCTATTCGCTCGATCTCGGGGCCCGCTACATCACCGGAGCCTGGAGTTTCGGGGCCACCTTGGCCGACATCACCACCCTCACCCGATTCTGGAGTGTGGATGAGGCCCGCCTGGAACCCCTGCGTGCCTATTTCAGCGACGAAACCCTCAACGAGGCCTTCCCCAGAGGCCGGGCCGAGGTATCCCTGCCCTACCTGCGCACCGGTGCCGCCTGGAAACACACCATCGGCGATTTCGACCTCACCGCCGTGGCCGACCTGGACCTGCTCTTCGAGAACCGGCGCACCTATGTGCTCAATGCCGGGCCCGTTTCCTTCCACCCACGCCTGGGGTTGGAAAGCGGTTATCAGAACGCCCTCTTCCTGCGGGCCGGCTTGGGCGAAGTGGCCACCACCTGGTCCGGCGCCCTCAGCTTCACCCCGACCCTAGGCGCCGGCTTCCGCGTCGGAGCCCTGCGCTTCGATTACGCCTTCGGCGATTTCGCCGGCTCCAGCTCCGTGCTGGGGCAGAGTCACCGCGTGTCGGCCCTGGTACTTTTTTAAAAGCCACCCACCACCCACCATCACCATGTCTTCCACGCACGAAGTCATCATCATCGGATCGGGTCCTGCCGGACTCACCGCCGCCTTGTACACCGGTCGCGCCAATCTGAATCCCATCGTGTTCGAAGGGCCCGAACCCGGCGGCCAACTCACCACCACCACCGACGTGGAGAACTTTCCGGGCTATCCGGAAGGCGTGATGGGTCCCCAGCTCATGGAAGACCTCCGTGCCCAGGCCCGCCGTTTCGGGGCCGACTGCCGCTGGGGCATGGTCACCGAAGCCGATTTCTCCGTGCGGCCCTTCCGCCTGGTGGTGGACGAGGAGCAGACCTTTTTCGCCCACTCCATCATTGTGGCTACCGGGGCCAGCGCCAAATGGATGGGGCTTCCCAACGAACAACGCCTCCGCGGCAAAGGCGTGACGGCCTGCGCCACCTGCGATGGCGCCTTCTTCCGCAACCAGCACGTGATCGTGATCGGTGGGGGCGACACCGCCATGGAAGAAGCCACCTACCTCACCCGGTTCGCCTCCAAAGTGACGGTGGTGCACCGCCGCGGCGAGTTCCGCGCCTCCAAAGTGATGCAGCAGCGCGTGCTCCAGCATCCCAAAATCGAAGTGGCCTGGAACTCCGTGGTGGACGACGTGCTCGGCGACCAGGTGGTGGAGGGCGTACGCCTCAAGAACGTGGAGACCGGTGCCACCACCGTGCTCGCCGATGTGACCGGCGTGTTCCTGGCCATCGGTCACAAACCCAACACCGACCTGTTCAAAGGCGTGCTGGATATGGACGAGAACGGCTATCTGATCACCGAGGGCAAATCCTCCCGCACCAACATCGAGGGTGTGTTCGCCTGTGGCGACGTGCAGGACCACGTGTACCGCCAGGCCGTTACCGCGGCCGGCAGCGGCTGCATGGCCGCCATCGACGCCGAGCGCTGGCTGGAGTCGCAATCATGACCACGGCCGATCTCATCCATGCCTACTACGAGGCCTTCAACCGGGCCGATTTCGGACGCATGGCCGATTTGGTGAGTCCCGACCTCGTGCACGAGCCCAACGAAGGCGACCCACGCCACGGCGAGGCCGCTTTCCGCGCGTTCCTGAAGCACATGGATACCTGCTATGCCGAAACCCTCACGGATCTTGTGGTCATGGTATCGGAAGACGGTACCCGCGCCGCCGCCGAATTCATGGTGAACGGCACCTACAAACAGACCGATGCCGGCCTCCCCCCGGCCACCGGCCAGACCTACCGCCTGCCGGCAGGCTGCTTTTTCGAAGTGCGCGACGGGCGCATCGCGCGCATCCGCAATTATTACAACCTCTCCCATTGGCTCAACCTGGTGGGCTGACATGACCATCCAGGTCCTCACCGGTGCCGGCATAGGGGCGGCCGTGGACGAGCTGGCCCGCCTGCGGATCGCCGTATTCCGCGAATTCCCCTATCTGTACGAAGGCGACGAAGCCTACGAGCGCAAGTATCTGGCCACCTACCTGCGGCATCCCGACAGCTACGCCCTGTTGATTCGCGTGAACGGAACCCTGGTAGGTGCCTCCACCGGCATGCCCCTGGCCGCCGAGACCGATGAGGTGGTACGCCCATTCCGGGAACAGGACATCGATCCGGAGTCGGTCTTCTACTGCGGCGAATCCATACTGCTGCCCGAATGGCGGGGGCGGGGGTGGTACAAGGCCTTTTTCGCCGGCCGCGAGGGCCATGCCCGTGCCCGGGGCTACCGCTGGAGCGCTTTTTGCGGCGTGGAGCGCCCGGCCGACCACCCGCGTCGGCCCGCAGGGTACCAACCCCTGGATGCCGTCTGGGCCCGGTTCGGGTACCAGGCCCGCCCGGAGCTGACCACCACATTCAGTTGGAAAGATCTGGACGAGGCGGCCGAGTCGCCCAAACCCATGCTGTTCCGGCTGAAGGCGTTGTAGCCTTCAGCCCAACACAACGGCCACCACGGCGAGCACCAATAGCACCACCCACAACGGACGGATAAACCGGAGCCAGGTGCCGTACCCCACATTCACCATGGCCAGGCTGGGAAGCAGCAGGTCGGTGGGCGATATGAGGTACATGAGGCCCACGCCATAGACGAAACTGTCGATGATGCGGTCGCCGGGTATGCCGAGCGCCAGCGCCAATGCCCCCATGATGGGCATGCTGACCAGAGCCAGACCCGACGAACTGCTGATGAAGAAGGCCAGCACGAAGAAGACCCCCAGCAGCGCCACCAGGAATAGGTTGACCGGCAACCCGGCCACTGCGGCGGTAAGGGCGTGGAGCACGGTATCGGTGATCAGACCGTCGTTCATGATGACCGTGATACCCCGGGCGAACCCGATGATCACCGATACGCCCACCATCTCGCCCATGCCGGCGATGGCTTCGCGCACGAAGGTTTTTTCTGGTATGCCCAGTAGGGGTGCGCACAGCAGGCAGGACCCGAAAAAGAGGGTCGTCATTTCGGGCATCCACCATCCCCAGGAGGCGATGCCCCAGGCCATGATGCCGAACGTGGCGCCGAAAACCGCCAGCAACAGGCGGTCGCGGCCGCTGAGCGGACCCGGATGTGCGATATCCGCCTCGTAGGGCAACGGTTCGGCGGCTTCGGCGGCCGGGACCAGCGAGGCGGCCGCCTGGCGGCGCACCCGCTCCGCATACCGTACCAGGAATATCAACGACACCGCCGTGAGTGCGAGCAACATGAGCAGGCGGCCCGTCATGCCTGCGGCCGGATCCACCCCCGCCGCATAAGAGGCGATGAGCACCGTGAACGGCGATATGGTGGACCCCATGATGCCGATGCGGGTGCCCAGGAACAACAATCCCACCGCCGTGAGGCGGTCGTAGCCGGCCGCCAGTAGCACCGGCACCAGGATCGGGTACAGCACCAGCGTCTCCTCGCCCAGACTGAACGTGGTGCCACCGGCCGCCATGAGCAGGAAGATGACGATGAGCAGGTATTTCTCACGCCCGCGGAACCGCTCGGTGAGCACCGCCAT
>JANJTJ010000129.1 GCA_024711145.1 Balneolales bacterium | reverse complement strand
GGCACCACCTTCGGCGCCGCCTCCGACCTGGACGGCAACTTCAACATCCGGAACATCCGTCCGGGCGAATACACCATCGAGGCCACCTACATCGGGTTCGAACGGGTCATCTTCACCGGCATCCGCATCACGGCCGGGCAGACCACCCGGCTCGACATCCGCCTCAAGGAGCAGGTCATCACCTCTGACCAGGAAGTGGTGATCATAGGGGAGAGGCCCATTTTCGATGTGGAGCAATCCTCCAGCACCACCCGCATCGGCCGGGAGCAGATCCAGGCCGCCTCGCTCCGGCGGGTGGACGATGTGGTGAGCTCGCAGGCCGGGGTCATCCGCGATCCTTCGGGCATCTACATCCGTGGCGGCCGCGCCTACGAGACCGGTTTCGTGATCGACGGCGTGTCGGCCTCCGACCCCCTGGCCGGCACCGGCTTCGGCCTGGACCTGGGCGCCAACGCCTATTCCGAGGTGGAAGTGACCACCGGCGGGGTAGGGGCCGAATACGGCGACGCCACCTCCGGCGTGGTGAGCGTGCGTACCCAGGATGGCGGCGAGCGCCTGGCCGGCTATTTCAGCCACAAACGCGACAACCCGGGCACCATGTCCGATTTCCGCTCCGATTTCTTCACCGACCTGTACGAATTCACCCTGGGTGGCCCCGAACCCATCACTTCGTCCCTATTGCCCGCATTGGGCATCAACCTGCCCGGCGATGTCAGTTTCTTCAGTTCCGGCCAGGTCTTCTTCACCAACGAGTTCATGCGGAAGGAGGCCGACCAGGTTCGTACGTCCATCATCAACAACGATTTCTGGACTCCCCGGCAGGACAACCGCTACAGCGGCATGTTGAAACTGACCTGGCGCATCAAACCCGGCATGCGGATCGAGACCGCCTACCAGCGTTCGCTCACCGTGAACCAGAACACCCGCATGCTGCAGATCACCGGCGACGACGTGCAGATCCGGCCCGGGTACCAGTTCTTCTACGCCCAGGACCTGGACAACGCCAACACCTATGCCCACGCCAGCAACCTGAGCTATGTGAAATGGACCCACACCACGGGTCCCACTTCGTTCTACGATGTGCAGCTCAGCCGCCTGTTCACCCGCCTGCGTGCCGATGCCAACGGCCGGTACTGGCGGCCCACCCAGGTGGACGGGGAGTTGGATCCGGAAAGCATCGTGACCGCACCGGTCACCCTGTTCGACGACCGCAGCCGCGAATTCTACTACGTGCTGCCGGGGCCCGGCTTCGCCAACAACGGCGGTGTGGCCACCCTCTGGCACGACCACTTCGCCGAGGAGATCGTACTCAAATCGACCTACACCCGGTTCCTGGCCAACCGCACCAACCGGTTGAACCTGGGCATCGAGATGAAATTCCAGGACTACCAGTGGATCGACATCACCCGGCCGTGGGTGGGTGCCCCCATCCAGATCGGTACCGACGGCACCGGCAACCCCGTCTTCAGCCAGACCTCCCGCCTGGGAGAGTCGAGCGACATCTGGCGGGTGAAACCCAAGCGGGGCGCCTTCTTCATCAGCGACCAGATCCGCTACCAGGGGCTCATCGCCAACCTGGGCATGCGCATGGAGTACTGGTTCCCGGGTTCCTATGTGGATGAGGCCGTTAGCAACCCGTTGGCGCCCATAGCCCAACCCATCCGCGACGCCTACTACAAAGAGACCTACAACTTCTTCGGGTCCCGGTTCAAGATGCGGTTGCTGCCCCGGATCAGCGTCAGCTTCCCGGTTCGTGAGAACCAGGTCATGTTCTTCAACTACGGCCACCAGGCCCGTGTACCGCATCCCACCTTCCTGTACGCCGGTCTGGATCCCTTCTATCAGGACCGTTCCTTCCTGGCCAACCTGGGCAACCCGAACCTGAACCCGGAAGTGGACATCTCCTACGAATTGGGCATGCGGAACCAGCTCACCGCCAACGACGCATTGAACGTGTCGGCCTTCTGGCGGGACAAATACGATTTCATCACCTCCGAGCGCATCATCCTGCGCGACGCCACCGGCCGCGACGTGGAACGCGCCTTCCGCGTGAACGGCGATTTCGCACGCGTACGCGGGGTGGAGATCACCTACATCAAACGCCACCAGGACTGGTTCTACGGCACCATTTCGGCCACCTACTCCCGCGCCGAAGGCTTGAGCTCCACCACCAACGACGCGCTGCAGAACATCATCTCCGGCGGGCAGGACATCGGCAACAACATCGAGACGCCCCTGGCCTGGGACCGTCCCTGGGACATCAAATCCAACATGACCTTCACCTACGACCGGAAGAACGACCCCCTGTTCGGCGTGAAGGCCTTCAACCAGATGAAACTGAACCTGTCGGGTACCTGGCGCAGCGGCATCCGGTACACGCCATACCTGTACCGGGGCAACGAGCGGAACCCGGTAACCGGCGCGAACGATTGGCGCCCCATCTACGAGCGGGATACCGACCCCAACAACCGCTACAGCGAATTGGGAAAACCATGGTTCTGGTTGGACATGACCTATCAGAAGTGGTTCACGGTGGGTAGCACCAAGTTCACCGCCTTCCTGGAGATCACCAACCTGCTGAACAACCGGAATGCCGCCATCCTGAACCCGGTGACTGGCGAGGCCTACCGTTCCGATTACCCCACCGATCCGGCCGCATTGGCCGCCTTGCGCGGGAACCGGGCGTACGACCTGCCCTCAAACGTGCGCGATCCGCGGTACGTGGATCCCCGCGACAACAACAGCCCCGCTTATCTGAACCCGGCCAACTACCTGGAACAGCGTCACATCATGGTCGGTCTGGCCATCAACTTCTGATATGCGAACGACTTTGCTTATCCGCACCCTCATCCTGGTCGGACTCACCGCCGGCACCGTGCAAGCCCAGAGCATACTGCCCTCGCTGGGTTCGTCCCGTGCGGGCACCTCGGGGTATCAGTTCCTTAAGATCGCTCCCGATCCCCGGTCGGCCGGCATGGGCCAGTCGAACGTGGCCGATGCCATCGACGCCAGTTCCCTGTATTGGAACCCGGCCCTGGCCGCCCAGATGACCGGATCCGAGGCCTATCTGGCGCATACCGCCTACTTCGCCGACATCGCCCTCAACTATGCCGCCTACGTGCATCGCAGCGGCAGCCGGGCCTTCGGGGTATCGTTGCATCATCTCGATTCGGGCCTGATGAACGAAACCACCGAATTCGATCCCTTCGGCACGGGCCGGCAGTTCCGCACCAACCACATGGCCTTGGGTGTGAGCTACGCCCAGCAGCTCACCACGCTCTTCAGTTACGGCATCACCGCCAAGTACATCAACGAGCGGGTGATGGAAGTGAACCTGACCACCGGCGCCGTGGACCTGGGCTTCTTCTACCGGGTAGGAGACACGGGCTTGCGGTTCGCCATCGGCATCAACAATTTCGGGTTCGACTCCGATCCAGACGGCAGCACCACCCGCACCACCCTGGAAGGGGATGTGATCGAGACCGAATTCGAACGCTTGTCGCCCCCCACCACCTTCATCATGGGTGCCGCTTACAACGTGATCCGCAAAGAACCCTACGACCTGCTGCTTACCGCCCAGCTCACCAACCCCAGCGACAACGCCGAACGCATGAGCCTGGGCACCGAGTTCCGCTACATGCGCACCTTCTTCGTGCGCACCGGCTACGAATTCGGTGTGGATGAAGCCGCCTTGCCCGCTTTCGGCGCCGGGGTCGATGTCCCCGTCGGTTTCGCCCGCCTGGCCCTGAACTATGGTTTCACTACCCGCGACCGCCTCGGAGAACTCCACCGGGTCGGCATGCAAATCCGCTTCTGACGCATGAAATCCCACCTGCCGCTTCTCATCCTCCTGCTGCTGTCGGCTACCGCATGCGACAGCCTGTTCGGCACCAAGCAGGACGCCACCACCCGCGAAATCTTCGAAGAAGGCCGCCAGGATCCCACCCAGGTGACCGACGACGTAGGGTATGCCGCCCTCACGCCCTTCTGGGGCGGTTTCAACAACCCCACCGACGTGTATGTGGGGTATGATGAATTGGTCTATGTGACCGACGCCGACGGCGTGCACGTGCTCGACCGCGCCGGCCGCCGTTTCGGCGCCCCGTTCCCGCTCCGTGGCGCCGTAGCCGTGGTGCAGGACCGCAAGCTGAACCTCTATGTGGCTGCCCGGATCGATACCGTGATCGCCGGCCTGGACCCCAACGTGACCTGGGACCTACCCGCGGTATTCAAGATCCGAGGTTTGAATGGGGGAGAACCCGTAACCGTGCTCGATACCCTCATCCATCCGTTCCGGACCTTCGATAGCAGCCGGTCCACCACCTCCGCCGAGCGGGCCCGCTTGGTGAAGGGCAGCCCCACCAGCGACGAGTTGGTCGAAGTGACCGGCCTGGCCGTGCTGGGCGACAACACCTTGTATGTGACCCGCCGAGGGCCGGCCAACGCCACCGGTACTTCCCAGGCACCCGACAACACCGTGCTCATCTTTCAGGAAGAGGTGGTAGCCGGCGTACGCACCGACAAGATGCGCAACATCGGCCAGATCCGGGCGCTCAGTCCCACCACACCCTCGTTGGCATCGGCCGTGGGGCTGTCTTCCATCAGCACGTTCATCGGTCCGCCCCAACGTGACAACATGAGCGCCGACAAGAGCTTCCTGCTGGCCCAGGGCGATCCCACGCAGAACGTACCCTACCGCGTGATCTGGGTGAACGTGGTCGAAACGGTGGACGGTACCGTGTATCAGCCCAACAGCGGCCTGCTGGCACAGGACACCTCCCGCGCCGACCGCTTCCTGTACGAGCAGAACCGGTTCACCCGGCCGGCCGATGTGGCCTTCGCCGCCGACGGCCGCAATTTCATCTTCGTGGTGGATGCCGCCCGCGACAGCCTCTACATGTTCCAGTCGAACGGCTTGGAAGGGATCAATCCGCCCGTGGGTAGCAGTTCGGCCAAAGCCATCAACGTATCGTTCGGTGGCACCGGCAACGGTCCGCGCCAATTCAACGAACCCTCGGGTGTGGCCTATTTCCGCCAGGTGGTGTATGTGGCCGACAAACGCAACGGTCGCATAGCCCGCTACAAGCTGAATACCGATTTCGAGTAAAGGTTTGTAAGAGAACGCATTCCGCATTTGGTCGGGAAGCCGGATAGTGGGAACGTCCGGCTTCACCTTAATCCAACGTATGCGTCTCTTATCCACTCTCCTGGTGGCCGGTGCCCTGGTGGCCTGTTCGGCCCCGCGCGAAGCGGCTCCCGCACGAACCACTCCGCCAAGCGGCGCCACTCCGGCCGCTCCATCGGCTCCCCGAGCCAAAACCTACAGCAGCGTCATTCCCGCAACGGCGAAAACCGAACGCGGCATGTTCACGGTGCATCGTGTAGGTGCCAAACTGTTCTATGAGATCCCGGTCACCGAGCTGGGCAATCTCTATCTCATGGTCAACCGTATTGCGGCGGCCCAGGCCAACCAGGGTTTCAGCGGCCAGAATACCGGCAACATGTCGGTGCGCTGGGTTCGCAACGGCGACAAGATCCTGTTGCGTTCGGTAAGCTCCGCCGTCCGGGCCGACACCAGCAAAAGCATCAGCTTCGCGGTGGCCGGTGCCAACTACGAGCCCATCGTAGCCGCATTCGACATCGAAACCTGGAATCCGGACTCCTCGGCCGTGGTGATCGACGTCACCCCGCTGTACACCACCGATGTGTCGGAGCTGTCGCCCCGCCGCATGTACCAGGGCCGCCGGATCGACCCCAGCCGCAGCATGATCGAATCGGCCCGCGCCTTCCCCGACAACATCGAGGTGCGCAGCACCTACACCGTGGAGCGCGAAGCCTTCCCCAGCACCATCTCCGTGCTCATGAACTTCAGCATGGTCCGCCTGCCCGAAGTGCCCATGCGGCCCCGGATTTTCGACGAACGTGTGGGCTATTTCTCGGTAGGAACCGTCGATTTTTCAGCTGAAACCCACTATGCCGATCGCCAACGGTTCATCACCCGCTGGCGTCTGGAGAAGAAAGACCCCAATGCCGCCATCTCCGAGCCCGTGAAACCCATCACCTACTGGGTGGACCGTGGAACGCCCGAATGGCTGGTGCCCTATGTGGTGAAAGGGATCGAAGACTGGCAACCCGCCTTCGAACAGGCCGGTTTCCGCAACGGCATCGTGGCGCGTATCGCACCCACCGAAGCTGAAGATCCGGATTGGAGCCATGAGGACGCCCGTTACCCGACCGTGCGTTGGGTGCCCAGCACCATCGAGAATGCCGTGGGTCCGCACGTGAACGACCCCCGTTCCGGCGAGATCATCACCACCTCGGTATATATGTACCACAACGTGATGAACCTGCTCAAGAACTGGTATTTCATCCAGGCATCGGCCAACGACATCTCCGCCCGCAACTTCCCGCTTCCCGATTCCCTCATGGGCGAACTGGTGCGGTATGTGGTGGCGCACGAGGTGGGTCATACCCTCGGCCTGCCCCACAACATGAAAGCCAGCGCCTCGGTGCCGGTGGACTCGCTCCGCAGCCCCACCTTCACGCGCAAGTACGGCACCACGCCGTCCATGA
Organism: Balneolales bacterium; assembly: GCA_024711145.1. GTDB lineage: Bacteria > Bacteroidota > Rhodothermia > Balneolales > HLUCCA01 > JANJTJ01. The sequence continues at coordinate 2,513 of JANJTJ010000129.1, read as the reverse complement.
TGGATTACGCCCGGAACAACTACGTGGCCCAGCCCGGCGACGATGTGGCCCTCATGCCCATCGTGTCCATCTACGACAAGTTCTCCATCGAATGGGGCTATACGCCGTTCCCGCAAGCCACCTCTGCCGAAGACGAAGCCCGCTTCCTGGAGCCCATCACGCGTCGGCAGGACAACGAGCCCATGCTGCGCTTCGGCAACCCCTCCCAGACCGATCCCACGCAGTTGACCGAATCGTTGGGGGATGATGCCGTGAAAGCCACCCGCTACGGCATGAACAACATGCGCACCATCATGGGATACCTGTTGGATGCCACCACCGACGGCACCAACAACTACGACCTGCTGGGTGAGATGTACAACCAGGTGCTGGCCCAACGCACCCGCATGATCAACCACGTGGTGGTCACCGTGGGTGGGGTGGTCACCCATCAGAAGCGTTCCGGCCAAGACGGCCCGCTCTACCTGCCGGTGGACCGCGCCAAGCAGAAAGAAGCGCTCGACTACCTGCTGGCCGAAGCGTTCACCACGCCCACCTGGCTCATCCGCGAGGACATCCTGCGCCTGATCGAGCCATCCGGCACCGGCACGCGCCTGATGAACTCGCAGCGTTCCACGCTCAACAGCCTGCTTACCGACGACCGCATCAACCGCATGGCCGAATTGGGCCTGTACCTACCCACCGACATGATGAACGACCTGCGTGCGGGCCTGTTCAGCGAGTTGTCGGGCCGTAGCGTTACGGTGGACCTGTACCGTCGGAACCTGCAACGTGCGTTCGTGGACATCCTGGGCGCCCGTCTGGCCGCCGAAGGTACCAGCGGCGAAACCCGGGCCTTGTTCCGTGGCAACCTGCGCGACCTGGGCCGCAGTATCGACAGTTCCATCGGTCGGGTGCGCGACGACGCCACCCGCTACCATCTGGAAGACCTGAAGGCCGAGATCCAGAAGATCCTGGATCCCAGCTGACCCTCAAGCGGAACGGAAGTCCCGGTTCAGTTCTGAACCGGTACTTTCAGTTTCGTACCCACTGGAATCACATCGGTCAGATTCCGTTGGTTCAGAATGGCCACATCCTCCGCCTTGATGTCCATCGGTAGCGGACTCGGCAACAGGTTGGCCAAGGTGGCCGAGCGGGTGGTGGTGATCACCTTGAGCCGCACGGGTTGGATGTTCAACACGGCCGCATCGGTGACCACACCCAAACCGAATGCCGAGCGTTCGAAGGCCGGCACATAGGTTTCGAAACCGGCTTTCAGGCTTTGCCCGATGAACCGGTAGATGCGGCCTTCCTGGGCTTTGGTGTACACGAAGAACCGGTATTCGGTACCGTCCTGGGCTTTGGCATCGGCTATGAGCCGAACCGCACCGTTCTGCAGGGCTTGGCGGTCCACCACGGTGATGCCTTCCTGCCGGCCGAACACGTCGGCCGCTTCGGCGGCGTTGGCTTCGGAGGCGATGGCCAGCTGCAGGATGGCCTTCTGCTCGGGTTCGTAGGTGATCACGGCCGAGCTTTGGTTCATCACACCCCATCCCTGGGCGATGGGATACTGGAATTTCAGATCGGGATGCAGGAACATGCCGTTCCGGACGAACCCTTGGCGGGGGTTTTCACCATATACCATTCCATCGATCATCTGCAGGTATCGGGCCGCGTTCACGTCGGTCTGGGCCAAGCCCGCCTCCTTGAACCGATCGGAACGTTGCTGGATGTCGGTCTCGCGCTCACCCGGATCGGGGTGGGAAGACAGGTGGTTCGGGATGCGGCCGCCGGCTTGGTCGGACAGGCGTTTCAGGGTGGTGAAAAAGGCGGCGCCTTCGCCGGCGGCGTAACCGGCCCGTGCGGCGTATTCCACACCCAGGCGGTCCGATTCGCGCTCGTTGTCGCGCGAGTAGCTCAGGAAGAGCAACTGGGCGGCGCTTCCTCCCAGGTTCATGATCTCCTGGCCGGGCAACCCGAGCACCGCTTCGCCCAATACCGCGCCACCCACCACCAGCAGCCCGCCGGCGGTTTGTTTGAGTGCCTGTTGGGAGGCGTGTCGCGCCGCCACATGGCCCACCTCGTGCCCGAGCACCATGGCCAGCTGGGCCTCGTTCTGCAGATGGGCCAACAGGCCGCGGGTCACATAGTTGTAGCCGCCGGGCAGGGCGAAGGCGTTCACCACGGGCGAATCCAACACCCGGAAGGTGAATGGGGTGTTGCGGAACAGCTCTTTGGCACCCTCGCGCCGCAAATGGCTCTCCACCAACACCCGCTCGCCCACGGCGGTCACGTACCCGGTAAGGGCGCCATCATTGAGCAAACCGTATTCCTGTATGATCTGGGCGTCGGCTTCCTGGCCCATCTTCACTTCCTGGCTCCAGGAATAGGCGTAGGCGCGCCGCTCGCCGGTTATGGGACTCACGTCCATGGTCATGCAGGAGCCCAATAGCAGGGCGGCCGCTCCGGAGAGCAGGGTGGAACGTAGGGGGTTCATCTTTGGGTACCGTATAGGGTGTTGAAGGCGGATTCGT
>JANJTJ010000122.1 GCA_024711145.1 Balneolales bacterium | reverse complement strand
GAACGGGCGCGTGGCTCATGGCATAGTAAGCCCCGCCCCCCCCCCCGAGTCAAGTCCGACGTACCGACCTACCGACCTACCGCTGTATATTCCCTGCCTCATGCACACCTACCGCCACCCGATGACGACCTTGCTGGTGCTCGCCTGGATCCTGATCGGATTCGGGGCGAGGCATGCCGAGGCCTGGGAACCGGCGGAACAGACCGAGCCCAGCGAGCTGGCCGAGGTCCTGCTGGGTCAGGCCGACGAACGGCAGATGGGCCGCCCCATGCCGCCCGTACAAGCCCACCGCCTGCTGGCCGCACCGGCGCCCGACGCCGCTCCCGGCCACGAGTCGCCCGTACCGGCCCCCGTACCCGCGGCACCGCTCCGACCCGCCGACGCCGCACCCGCCCCGGCTCCCGAATCCCCTTCGGTAGAGCCCATCGGCCTGAGTCCGATCCGCATCGGGGCGCCCTGACGCACCAGGTTTTCGGAAAGCAGAAGTCCGTTTTCTGATGGACTGTGCCCGAAAACCGCCTAGCGGCTTCCCAATTTCCCATCTGAAAACCGATATCCGACTTCCGAAAACCCATACCCATGAAACGCGACAACACCACCAAGTTGGCCTTTATCGCCCTGTTCGTGCTGGTCTGCGGGTACTACCTGCAGTTCACCTTCCGATACTGGCTTGAAGAGCGCCACATCGATTCCCTCTCCGAAATCGACCGCGCGGAATACCTGCGCGCCAACGGGGAGCGCATCCAGAACCTGAAAGAACAATCCCTGAACCTGGGCCTGGACCTGCAGGGCGGCATGCACGTGTCGCTGGAGCTGGACACCGAGGAGTTGATCCGCCAATTGGCCGGTGAGACGCCCGATGCCCAATTCAACGAAGTGCTGGCCGCCGCGGCTGCCACGGCCTTGGAGAACCGCTCCGACCTGGTGGCCGAGTTCGTGGCCGAGTTCGAACGGCGCGATGCCCAGGCCCGCCTGAGCCGCTATTTCCGTAGCGACGCCCAGAACATCACCCGCAACAGCTCCAACGCCGAAGTGGCCGCCTTCCTGACGGCCCAACAGACGGCTGCCATGGAACGGGCCGTGGAGATCGTCAGAACCCGGGTGGACCGTTTCGGGGTCACCGAGCCCTCCATCATCCGCCAGGGCACCAACCGCATCGTGGTGGAACTGCCCGGTGTGGACGACGAAGGCCGGGTGCGCAACCTCCTGGAGGGCACGGCCCGCCTCGAGTTCCGTCTCACGCCCGACCCGGCCGACCTGGTGGCCTCCCTGCAACGGGTGATCGACCACCACACCACCCAACCGGCCGCGGGCGACACCACCACCGCGCCCACCAACCCGTTGGCCCAGATCTTCCAGCCCATCGGGCAATCGGTATTGATGGGCTATGCCGCCGGTGCCGACACGGCCGCTGTGCGCGCCCTGGTGTGGAATGCCACCACCAGCCGCATGTGGCCGCGCGACACCGAGCTGCTGTGGACCGCCAAACCCCAGCAAGTGGGTGCCGACGGCCAGGGCTACTACGGCCTGATCGCGGTACGCCGCCAGGTGGAGCTTACCGGTGAGGGCATCTCCGAAGCCCGGCCCGATTTCGACCCCAGCACCAACGCGCCCCAGGTGAGCATGACCATGAACCCCGAGGCCGCCCGCGTGTGGGCCCGCATCACCGGTGCCAACATCAACAAGCCCATCGCCATCGTGCTGGACGATGCCGTGTACACCTACCCGAACGTGATTACCCGCATAGGCGACGGCCGCAGCTCCATCACCGGCGTGGGCAGTCTGGAAGAAGCCAACGACCTGGTGAACATCCTCATGTCGGGCGCCTTGCCCGCTCCGTTGGACATCATCGAAGAGCGTAGCGTGGGTCCCTCCCTCGGCGCCGCCTCCATCAGTTCGGGCCTCAATTCGGCCCTGGTGGGTCTGGCCATCGTAGCCGTCTTCATGGTCTTCTACTACCATTTCGGTGGTGCCATCGCCAACGTGGCCCTGGCAGCCAACATGTTCTTCATCCTCGGGTTGCTGGCGGCCTTCAAGGCCACCCTCACCCTGCCGGGCATTGCGGGCATCGTGCTCACCATCGGCATGGCCGTAGATGCGAACGTGCTCATCTTCGACCGAATCCGGGAGGAGATCCGCCATGGCAAAGGCCTGGTGGCGGCCATCGACGCCGGCTACTCCAACGCCATGAGCGCCATTCTGGACTCCAACATCACCACCTTCCTGACGGCCGTCATCCTGTACAGCTTCGGTGTGGGTCCCATCAAGGGCTTCGCCGTCACCCTGATGATCGGCATCGTGGCCTCGCTGTTCAGCGCCATCGTGATCACCCGGGTGATCGTGGACCGCTTGACGGCCGACAAATCCCGCACCGTCAGCTTCGGTTGACCCCTTTTTCCACCTTTTCAAACAGAACGCAACACCATGAGATGGTTTGAAACACCCAATTACGATTTCATCGGCACCCGCAAGATCGGGTACGTGATATCGGGCATCCTGCTGGCCATATCCATCGGTGCCCTCACCTTCAAAGGGCTGAGTTACGGCATCGATTTCCAGGGCGGCCGCGAGATCGTGGTCGAATTCGACCAGGAAGTATCGGTCACCGAAGTACGGGACGTGCTTACGCCGGCCCTCAACGAGCAACCCGAGGTGAAGACCTTCGGGCTGAGCCGCGACCTGCTGGTGCGCACCAGTGCCACCGGAGACCTGGAGACCCTGAAATCCACCGTGGTTTCCACGCTCAACGAGGCCTTCCCCGGGAACAACGTGGTCATCATCAAAACCGATGACATCTCGCCCCGGTTCGCCGACGACATGAAATGGGGCGCGTTGAACGCCGTCGTCTTCTCCATGATCGTCATCTTCCTGTACATCCTGGTCCGGTTCCGGAACTGGCAGTATTCGGCGGGCACCGTGGCGGCCATCATCCACGATGTAATCATCATCGCGGGCACCTTCGTCATCTTCAACGGCATATTGCCCTTCAGCCTGGACATCGACCAGACCATCATCGCGGCCTTCCTGACCATCGTGGGGTATTCGTTGAATGATACCGTGGTGGTGTTCGACCGGATCCGCGAGAACAGCGGCATCTTCAAGACCGAGGCCTACGACAAGATGGTGAACCATGCCATGAACGACACCCTCTCGCGTACGGTCATCACCTCATTGACCACCTTGTTTGTGGTAGTGGTGCTGTTTATCTTCGGCGGCGAAGTGCTCAAAGGATTCTCCTTCGCCATGATCGTGGGGATCGTATTGGGCACCTACAGCACGTTGTATGTCGCCTGCCCCCTGGTGGTCGACCTGAAAAAAACCAAGGCATCCTGAGGAAACCCATGAGCTTCAAAGCCACCGAACGTTGGAACTGTGTCGTCATCGAATTCAACGGCAACGTGATGGGCGGGCCCGATGCGGTCGCCCTCAACGAAAAGCTGCACGAGTTGATCGACGGCGGCAAGAAGAACGTGGTCGTTGACCTGAGCAAGGTCAAATTCATGAACTCCTCGGGCTTGGGCATGCTCATCGGGGCGCTCACCACCATGCGGAATGCCGGTGGCGACCTGCGCATCGCCAATGCCACCGACAAGATCGAGAGCCTGCTCATCATCACGAAGCTGATCACCGTGTTCCAGCATTTCAAATCGCTGGACGATGCGGTGAAATCCTTCGAGTAAGCGCACCGGCCTCTTACCAAACCAGACGAAAAGCCCGGCCAGCCGGGCTTTTCGCATGTAATCCCCTGTCATCAATCCCAGTTTCATGTCCGTTCGTGTGATCATCGGCGCCCAATGGGGCGACGAAGGCAAAGGCAAAATCGTGGATATCCTGGCCGACGAGGCCAAGTGGGTGGTCCGGTACCAGGGTGGTGCCAACGCCGGCCACACCCTCAAGTTCGACGGCCGCACCTTCGTGCTGCACCTGGTGCCATCGGGCATCTTCCATGCGGGTACGCAGTGCGTGATCGGCAACGGCGTGGTAGTGGACCCCTACAAGTTGCTCGAAGAGATGGACCGGGTCCGGGAGTTGGGCACCGACCCGGCCGGGCGCCTGTGGGTGTCGGAAACGGCCCACGTGATCCTGCCCTACCACAAAGCCATAGACCAGGCCCGCGAACAAGCGGCCGGTGCCGGCAAGATCGGCACCACGGGGCGGGGCATAGGTCCG
>JANJTJ010000115.1 GCA_024711145.1 Balneolales bacterium | reverse complement strand
GTCGGATACGGCTGCACCACCTGCATCGGGAATTCGGGTCCCTTGCCGGAAGCCGTGGAAAAGGCCATAGGAGAGGGTGACCTCATCGTGGCCGGCGTGCTCTCCGGCAACCGCAACTTCGAAGGCCGCATCCATCCCAATGTGAAAGCCAACTACCTGGCATCTCCGCCGCTGGTGGTGGCCTATGCCCTGGCCGGAACGGTGGACAAAGACCTGACCACCGAACCCATCGGCATGGGGAAAGACGGACAGCCGGTATTTCTGAAGGATATCTGGCCCAGCACCGCCGAAATAGCCCAGTATCTGGAGCATGCGGTGCGGCCCGAGCTCTTCCACAAGAATTACGACGGTATCGCCGATTCGAATGCCGAATGGAATGCCATACCGGTACCCACCGGCGACCTGTTCGAATGGAAGGACGAATCCACCTACATCCAGCTGCCGCCCTTCTTCGAGAACATGGCGGCCAAGCCGGATCCGATCCGTCCCATCACCGGCGCCAGAACCCTGGTCTATGTGGGCGATTCCATCACCACCGACCACATCTCCCCGGCGGGCAACATCAAAAAGAACTCCCCGGCGGGTACCTACCTGCTCGAGAACGGGGTGGAACCTTGGGATTTCAACAGCTACGGTTCGCGCCGGGGCAACGACCGGGTCATGACCCGCGGCACCTTCGCCAACGTGCGCCTCAGGAACAAGATGGCGCCGGGCACCGAAGGCGGCATGACCACCTATCTGCCCACCGGCGAGGTTACCAGCATCTACGAAGCCAGCATGCGGTACCAGGCCGCCGGTACGCCCTTGGTGGCCTTGGCCGGCAAGGAATACGGCACCGGCAGCTCGCGCGACTGGGCCGCTAAGGGCACCTACCTGCTGGGCATCCGCTGCGTGATCGCCGAAAGCTTCGAACGCATCCACCGCAGCAACCTGGTAGGCATGGGGGTGTTGCCCTTGCAGTTCCTGGAAGGCCAGACGGCCGCAAGCCTGGGGCTCGACGGCACCGAAACCTTCGACATCGACGTGGACGACCAGGTGAAACCGAAGCAGACCATCCGGGTTACGGCCACCAAGGCCGACGGCACCCGCCTGGTATTCGATACCCAATGCCGCATCGATACGCCGGTGGAGGTGGATTACTACCGCAACGGCGGCATTCTGCAGACCGTGCTGCGCGGCTTCCTGGCTGGCTGATTCAGCCTGCCGGCAGGTCGACCATGGCGAACCGCCGGGCCAACGGGGTTGCGAAGGGTGGTGCGAGCAAGACCCGCACCACCCGGTTGCGCCACCCCGGCCAGCGGGTGGGGCCGCCCAACCGCATGTTCCATTCGGCCCGCCGGATCACGGTGGCCGCCAATGCCTTGGCCTGCCGGTTCCATTGCTCGGGCGAATCCCATAGCCGCATCAACCGGTCGGCATTCAACCAGCCGAGTGTCATGCCTTGGCCGCCGATGGGGCTGGTGACATGGGCGGCATCGCCCACCAGACGCACCGGGCCCCGCGCATAGGCCTCCGCCGAAAACCCATAGGTGCGGTAGGACGATACCGGGAGGTCCCCCAAGGGCGGAACCCGTCCGCAGCGCTCGGATATGTCGTCCAGAAAGGCCTGTCGGCCCGGTTCCCGATCGGGCCGGTGCAGCACCACCCAACGCCGCCGACCGGCCGGCAGCGGGAAACATTCCACCATGCCATGGCGACTCAAAAAGAGCACGGCATCGGGCCCGAATCCGGTATCGTCGGGGGTGTCGGCCATGGAGAAGCTGAAGGGATATGCCCCGCCGGTCCAGGCGATGTGGGCATGCTGGCGCACGGCACTGTTCCACCCGTCGGCGCCGATCAGGATGCGGGCCGATAGGGCGCCGGCATCGGTTTCCACCTCCACTCCGCCCGGGCGTTCCCGGTGGCCCAGGTAGGTCACCCCGGTGCGGATGCCCCCGGCCGCCGCGCGCAGCACGGCTTCGGTATGGGATTGGGGAACCGACAGGATGGGGGGAAGGGGAAGGCGGCCGAGCAGGCGGGCACCGCTGAAGGCACGGCCCGCCCGGATGATTTCGGCACCGCCGGCGACGGCTTCCAGGCAGCCGATGCCCGCCAACAGGTGTTGCCCCGGCGGGTGGATGCCGATGGCCCGGGTGGCATGCGTGGGTTCCGACCTCCGCTCGAGTAGGGTCACATGGCGGCCGGTCCGGCGCAACCGGGTGGCCAGATAGAGGCCGGCCGCCCCGGCACCCACAATCAGGACGTCGGTGTCCATTCGGCCAGGAGGCGCCAGGGCGCCAGTGGGGTTACGGTCCAGCCGTCGGGCAGCAAGGGGATCAGTTCGGCCGGCGTATAGCTGCGGCGGATGCTGATGAGGCCGTCCTCGTGGATGAACGTGCCCGCCGAAAGCAACCACCCGGCCGAGGCGAAGGCGGCCCAGGAGGCCCGGCTGCGGGAGAGGTCGTTGAAGAGCACCCGCAGCCGGGCCATGCGCATCGCGTCGTGGGCGAGGGCGCGCACCTCGGCCGGCTCCAGGTGATGCAGCAGGTGGTTCCAGATGCAGAAGTCGACGCCCGCGCCCTCGCCCACGAGCGTGCCGCTCCGGTCGCGGCGGAACACCACGCCGGGGTGCGGAGCCGCCGCCGCCAGCTCCGCCGCGACCG
>JANJTJ010000099.1 GCA_024711145.1 Balneolales bacterium | reverse complement strand
GACCACATTTCAACATTCAACATTCAACATTCAACATTCCGATGAGATTCCTTCCCCTTTCCGCCCTGCTTCTGGTCACCGCCTGCGGCGGCTCGCACGACCATGCCGCCGCCGAAACCGCTACGGCCACGGTTGCCGAGGCCAGAACCGCCACTCCCGACGCCTTCCGCACCCAACTGGAAGAACAGGTAGGTATTTATCTGATGGTGAAGGATGCCCTGGCCGGCGACGATGCCGCCACGGCCGCCTCCCATGCCGGCCACCTGGCCATGTCGTTGGAAGGATGGACGCCCGAGGGTCTGTCGCCCGCGGCCGATTCGATCTTCGCGGCCGGCCGTACCCGCGCCATCGAGGCCGCCAAAGCCCTGGCCGACCTGGACGAGCTCGACGAACAGCGCATTCCGTTCGACACCGTTTCCCAGGTGTTCATCGGGTGGGTGGAGGAATTCGGCCCGTTGGCTACCGCCTACTACCGCCAGACCTGCCCCATGGTGCGTGGCGGCTCGGCCGATTGGATCAGTAAGGAAGAAGCCATCCGCAACCCCTACCACGGCGCCCGCATGTTGGAATGCGGCGAAGTGGTGCGTTCGCTGTAAGCATCGGGGGGGTCAGTACCCCATCTGCATCGAGAACCGACCATACCCTTCCGGAACCGCGAACAGCGTGGCCGGGAGGGTTTTTTCTTGTACTGTGGTCACGGCCCAGACCGTGGTGCCTTCCTCATCGATGATTTCGAAGGGGAAGAGGTCGCCGAAGGCGGTACCGTCCAACCAGTCGGGGGTCAGGCTTCCGGCCGGCCCCTGGGGCGTGAACAGGCTGCCGAACCGGTTGGGTTCGGGCGCCCAGATCTTGAGCACCTGTTCGGCATCCACATAGCGGTATTCCACGCAGTCCACCCCGGCTATGGTGCGGGTGTTGCCGGTTCTGGTGAGGGTCCAGTCGTCCTTGGGCGATGCGTCCGTGTCGGTGTCGGCTGTCAGGTCGTCATTGTCCAAAGCCATCTCCATGTAGAGGTTGGCGGCGGCCAGCAGCACCGACATGCGTCCGACCGAGCGGTTGGCGATCAGCGAGATGGCGCCTTCCTCCGTGTTCAGGTCCAGGCGCACGTCGGTTCCTTTCACGTGGTAATTGATAGCCACCGATTCGTCGGTCGAGATTTCGCCCCCTTGAACCAGAATGGTGAGGGTGCCTTCGAACGGTTGGGCGGCCGCCACCAGGGGCGACAGGAAGAACAGGATGAGGAAGAGGCGATACATGGGCTTTCTCCTAACTTTGCAGGTATGAGCCAAGATATCCGATTCAAAGATTTCTCCCCAACGGTTGGTCACACCGACGCACTGCCCGCAGGCCCCTGGCCCGAACACAAGCCGAAACCCGTGTTTCTGGTACACGGTGCCGGTGCCGTGGGTGGGTATTACGGTGCCAAACTGGCCTTGGGCGGGTTCCCGACCTACATGACCGCCCGCGGGGCGCATCTGGCCGCCATCCGGGAACGGGGCTTGCGCATCACCGGCATGATCGGAGACGTGGTGGTGCGTCCGCCGGCCGACAGCGACCCCGCCGCCTTCGGCATCACGCCCGATTACATCCTGATGGGAGTGAAATCCATGGATACGGCCGCCTCGGCCGAACAGCTGGCACCGGTGATGGGCCCGGGCACCCAGATCCTGGCCATCCAGAACGGGGTGGAGAACTACCGCATCCTGGCCGACCGGTTCGGGGCCGACCGGGTGCTGCGCGGGTACTGCCGGGTGGGCTCCGAAATCGTGGAACCGGGGCATATCCATCAGGCCGCCTTCGGGCAGATCATCTATGGGGAAGAGGATGGACGGTTGTCGCCCCGGGTGATGCGGGCGCATGGGGCACTCACGGCCGCCGGGGTGGAGAGCAAGCCGAGCACGGCCATCGCCTACGAGGTATGGAAGAAATTCCTCTGGAACAGCCTCTTCAACATGCCCAGCGGGTTGTTGGGCGTAACGCTCGACCACCTGTTCCGCTCGGCCGACACCGAGCGGGTGTTGCATGGCATCTTCGCCGAAGTGCGCGCCGGTGCCGCCACCGAGGGGGTAACCCTCACCGAAACCGACCTGCACGACATCCTGGACGCCACGCGTCCGCTCCAGGGCTACCGCACCAGCACCATGCAAGACCGGGTGAAAGGCAAACCCCTCGAATACGACGCCTTTGTGGGGTATCTGTCCCGCCTGGGCAAAAAGCACGGGTTCCCCACGCCCGTCAGCGACCTGCTCAACGACCTGTACAAGATGATCTGACCATGCGCCTCGGCATCCTCTCCGACACCCACGACCGCATCGGGCACGTGCGCATCGCCCTCAACCTCTTCCGGGGATTGAAATGCGACCTCCTGCTCCATGCCGGGGATTACTGTTCCCCCTTCATGATTCCCCTCTTCGAGAAGTGGGAACTGCACGGTGTGTTCGGCAACAACGACGGCGACCACTACCGGCTGCAGCAGAAGTTTTCGGCCATCGGCGCGCACCTGCATGGCGAATTCATGGATCGGGAGATCGGCGGGCGGCGCATCGCGATGTACCATGGCACCCAGCCCGGCATCACCGACGCCCTGGTGCGCTGCGGCACCTACGACCTGGTGGTCACCGGCCATACCCATCAGGCCGAAAACCGGCTCCTGGGTCGCACCCTGCATCTCAATCCCGGCAGCTGCCACGGCTTCGAGGGCGTAGCGACCGTCGCGATCTATGATACCGACAGTGGCGTTGGGGAAGTGGTAGGGGTGTGACTTTGGGTCTATGGGTCTATGGGTCTATGGGTCTATGGGTCTATGGGTCTATGGGTCTATGGGTCTATGGGTCTATGGGTCTTTGGGACTTTGGGTCGGGGTTATTTCGGGGATGACTTGCTGAGATAGGCCGAGAGGGCTCGGATTCTGGGTAAAAGTTCATCGCACGCAGCGAGAACCGGATCCGCATCGGCTTGCGTGAGAAGGCCGACATCGACGCAACCGATCAGGTGTGCCTTCAGTTCGACTCCGGAACCGTGGGCGATTTTCAGGAATTGCACGAAGGCCCGGTCGGACCCGCGCCCGAATCCTTCGGCCACGTTCGCAGAAATCGAAAACGATGCCCGGATGACCTGACTGCGCATATCCCGATTCAGGATTTTCAATGCCAAGGCATAACTGATCTTGTTCAGGGCTCTGGCCGAGTTCCAGACC
>JANJTJ010000095.1 GCA_024711145.1 Balneolales bacterium | reverse complement strand
AGCCGAACTCATGCGGCGGTTCGTCACGGAAACCCGAACGGTAGTTCAGGGTTTGCCGACGGATTTTCCGTAACCTTCGGGCCACGAACAGGCCCTGATGGCTTCCGCAATCTCCCAGTCCGATCCGAAACGCTTCTTCTCGTGGCGCTACACGGCGTTTTCCGTGGGCCTCAGCCTGCTTGCGTTGGCCGCGGTCCTTTGGTGGACCTGGACGCCCGACGGCTTCTCCCACATCAAGCCGAAACGCCTGCCCGGTCTGTTCATCGCCACCTTCGTGGCCTTCCTGCGCATCTGGTTCACGGCCGAAAAAATGCGGTTCCTCAGCGACGGGCACCTCTCGCGTGCCGCCAGTTGGCGGGTGGTGCTCTTCTGGGATTTCGCCTCGGCCGTAACCCCCAGCACCATCGGCGGGGGCCCCGTGGCCACCTATGTGATGACCCGCGAAGGGCTTCCGTTGGGGCAGGCCGGAGGGGTCATCCTCTATTACATGTTGCTCGACCAGCTGCTGTACGTGCTGCTCATCCCGCTGCTGCTCATCGCAGGCATCTGGTACGAGGTCATCCCGGCCGATGCGGGCGCCTTCGGCACCGGTGCGGTCATCCTCAGTTTCGCCATCCTGCTGGCCTACGGGGCCTTGCTGGCCTACGGGCTGCTGCGCAATCCGCGGGTGATGACCACCGCCCTGGACTACGTGACACGCCTGCCGGGGCTCGGCCGCGTGCGCACGGCCGTCATGGCCGAAACGGACCGCCTGGTGCGCTTCAGTGAAACCATGCGCGACAAACCCGCCTCCTTCCTGTGGACCGCCTTCGCCTGGTCCACCGCCGGGTGGTTGGCCAAATTCGCGGTACCGGTGATCGTGGTCCTCAGCTTCCTGCCGGCCGATGTGGTCCTCAGTTTCCTGCGCTCCGTCGCCATGACCTTCGCCGGCCTGTTCATGCCAACTCCGGGCGGTTCCGGCGGGGTGGAAGCCCTCTTCGCCGTATTCCAGGGGCCGTTGTTCGACCGACCCATCTTCATCGGCATCTCCATCTTCGTCTGGCGCCTGCTCACCTTCTATTCCAGCATCGTGCTGGGTACCGCGGTACTCGCCTGGTACGGCAAACCCGCCAAAGTCCATGGCTAAGGCCCGCACCATCCATTATTGCGCGGCCTGCGGGTACGAATCGCCCAAGTGGCTGGGCCAGTGTCCGGCCTGCCAGGCCTGGAACAGCTTCGCCGAACACAAGGAAACGCCCGCATCGGGCCACCGGGCCTCGGCCGGATCCAAAACGGGCGGCGACCGTCCGCGGCGCTTGTCGGATGTGGGGACGGATGAAGCGGTGCGCTGGGCCACCGGCTCGGCCGAGCTGGACCGCGTGCTCGGTGGCGGTCTGGTGCGTGGCTCGCTCACCCTGCTCGGCGGCGACCCCGGCATCGGCAAATCCACCCTGGCCCTGCAGATGGCGGCTTTCCTGGGCGACCGCAAGGTCTGGTATGTGAGCGGCGAGGAATCGGCCTCCCAGATCCGCCAACGGGCCGAACGCCTGGGCATCGACGCGGCGAACGTGTGGGTGACGCCCCAGACCGAAGTGACCGCCCTGGCCGCCCTACTCGAAGCCGAGCCGCCCGACCTGCTGCTGATCGATTCAATACAGACCGTTTACCGGGGCGACCTCGAACCCCTGCCCGGCAGCGTCACCCAGATCCGCGAGTCGGCCGCCGTATTCCAGCGCCTGGCCAAACAACGCGGCATCACCACGGTGCTCATCGGCCACGTGACCAAAGACGGCGACCTGGCCGGTCCCCGCGTGCTCGAGCACATGGTGGACACCGTGGTCCAGTTCGACGGCGACGGCCGCACCTACCGCCTGCTGCGCTCCCTCAAGAACCGGTTCGGTGCCAGCGGCGAAATCGGCGTCTTCCGCATGGAAACCGATGGCCTGAAGGATGTCTCGCAGCCGAGCGACGTCTTCCTGGCCGATTATGACGGCAGCGTATCGGGCACGGCGCTGTCGGTGGTGCTCGAAGGCACCCGCCCCATCGTGATCGAGGTGCAGGCCCTGGTGGTTCCGGCCACCTACGGCACACCCCAACGCACCGCCACCGGCTACGATGCCGCCCGGGTGCGCATGCTGCTGGCCGTGCTCGAACAACGGGTGAAACTGGCCTACGCCAACCGCGATGTGTTCGTGAACGTGGCCGGCGGACTGAAAACCACCGACACCGCCCTGGATCTGGCCGTGTGCATGGCCCTGGCTTCGGCCTGGCTCGACCGCCCGCTGCCGGCGGGCCGCGTATTCGTAGGCGAGGTGGGCCTCGGCGGCGAAATCCGTGCCGTGCCCCTGCTCGAACGCCGCCTGGCCGAGGCGGCCCGCGCCGGCTACCACGACGGTTCCACCCCGGCATCCGCCCGCATCAAAGACCTGCCCGCTCTCGTCAGGTCCAGCTTCCCAACCTAGGTCAATCCCGTTTTCTCATGCGTCTCAAAGCCATTCTCCTGGCGGCCCTGTGCTGTGCCGCCCCGGTCGTGCAAGCCCAACCCACCGACGGATCCGTCACCGCCATCCGCATTCCCGAAGGCACCCGCCTCAGCATCGACGGCCGCCCCGACGAGACCTTCTGGGCCGGGCATCCCGCCTTCACCGACCGCACCTTCACCCAGCAAACCCCCCAATACGGGCAACCGGCGTCCTTCCCGACCGCCTTCGCCATAGCCTATGACGACGAAGCCGTCTATGTGGCGTTCCGCATGCCCGACCCCGACGCCTCGCAGATCGCCCGCGCCCTCAGCCCCCGCGACCAGTTCGGCCACACCGACATCGCCGCCATCGGGTTCGATCCCTACGGCCTCGGCTCGCGCGGCTACATCTTCTTCGTGACGGCCGCCGGCGTGCAGGCCGACCAGACCGAAAGCGACAGCGACGGCGGCGACATCAGCTGGAACGCCGTCTGGGAAAGCGCCGTGGACATCACCGACACCGGCTGGACCGTCGAAATGCGCATTCCCTTCGCCGCCCTGCGGTTTCCGGCCGTGCCCGTCCAGAACTGGAACGTGCTGGCCTACCGCCAGGTCCGCCGCCTGCGCGAGGAAAGCTTCCATCATCCCATCCGGAACGAAATCGACGGTTTTGTCACCCAATGGCCGAAACTGCACGGCATCCGCGATGTGGAACCGCCCCTGCGCCTGGAACTCTTTCCCTATGCCAGCGTGGTGCGCTCCAGCTACGGCAGCGGCGGCCAGAGCACGGCCACCAATTTCGGCATGGACCTGCGCTACGGCCTCGACGAAGCCTTCACCCTGGATATGACCCTGGTGCCCGATTTCTCCCAGGTCCGCACGGACGACCTCATCCTCAACCTGAGTCCCTTCGACGTGCGCTATTCCGAAAACCGCCCGTTCTTCACCGAAGGCGTGGACCTCTTCAACAAATTCGACCTCTTCTATTCGCGGCGCATCGGGCAGTCGAGCCGTTCGGCCAGCCAGGAACAACGGGCCGACGAGCGCATCGACCGGGCGCCCTCGGAACCGGCCCTGCTCAACGCCACCAAGCTCACCGGGCGCACCTCGGGGGGCACCGGCGTAGGGCTGTTCAACGCCATCACCCAACCCACCACGGCCGTGTTCACCGACACGATCACCGGCCTGCGGTCGGAGCGGCGGGTGGACCCCTGGATGAACTTCAGCGCGGTTTCGGTGGACCAGGTGCTGCGCAACCGTTCCTCGGTAGGTTTCCTGAACACCAATGTTTGGCGGGGCGATGGCGGCCGCAAAGCCAACGTGCTGGCCGGTTACGGCACCTTTTACGACCGGACGAACACCTGGGGCCTGGAAACCATGGCCATCTGGTCGCGCACCGGCCTGCCCGGCGCCGAAACCGACGGGTATGCCCTGGGTACCGAATTCGGCAAAGTGAGCGGCAATTTCACCTACGAATACGGCATATCCGCCTACTCGCCCGACTACCGGATCAACGATTTCGGCTTCCAGACCAATCCGGATTATGTGAGTCAGGGCATCGATTTCAACTACGAGGACAACGACGGATGGGGACCGTTCGAAGCGGTGGAAGCCTGGTGGGACCACAACCTCCGGCACCGGTTCACCGGGTTCGGATACACCAGCTACAACAACGAATTCGGCATGTGGGGGCGGTTGAAAAACAACTGGAACGGCTTCGGTTACCTCTGGAGCCAAGCGCCCACCGTGGACCGGTTCGAAGCGCGGGTTCCGGGATACCTGATGGATTCGCCGGCCGCCTTCATGACCGGCTACGGCATCCGCACCGACGACCGTCCGGCCCTCAGCTTCAACTGGGAGAACCGGTTCGGGCGCATGCCCGGCTGGGACGGTACCCTGGCCGACGCCTCCCTGACGACCACCCTCCGTGTGGGCGACCGGCTGCGGTTCACCCACGAGATCGAGCGCGATTGGGAGCTGAACCTGCGCGGCGGATTCGGCGGCAACGTGGTGGGCGGCACCGTGCTCATCGGCCGCCGCGACGTGCGGCAGTGGACCAACACCGCATCGGCCCGGTTCACGCTCTCACCCCGCCAAAGCGCCGATATCCGCGTGTATGCCTACCACAGCCAGGTCCGCTACAAGAGTTACTACGCGCTGAATCCGGACGGCAGCATGGCACCCACGGCCGTCAGTCCGGCCGAAGACCCCTCACGGAACTTCACCTTCCTGAACCTGGATTTCAACTGGCAGTGGGAATTCGCCCCGGGCAGCTTCCTCAACCTGAACGCCCAAACCAATGTGAACGCCCAGGATCGGGACCGCACGCACGGTTTCGGCAGTCATTTAGGAGAAGCGCTCGACCAGCCCCGCTTCACCAGCGTGAGCGTCAAAGTCATCTACTTCTTCAATCGATTCTGAGACCCACAGTCCCTACCTCCCGATCCAGAGCACTTCGTCGGGGAGGCCGTCGGCGAAACGGCGGGCGGGTGCCCAATCGTGGATCACGGCAGCAAGCGTATGCCAGCCGTCATCGTCGGGGGTGCTCAGGTGGCTTTCGGCCAAGGGGTATTGCTCCAGCAGGAGAATGCGGCCCCGCGCGCTGAGTTTCCACTCCAGGTGCAGGTACTGGCCGTTGAAGTTGAACCCGAAGAAATCGGGCGCATGGGCCTTGTGGCGCGGTGAAAGGGCATAGGGTTCGTCGGTTACCGTGACATCGCGGATGCGGTCGATGCGGTAGTAATTCACGCGGTCCACCGCCGGTTCGTAGGCCACCACGCACACATTGCCCGGGGTGAAGCCGATGGGATGCACCAGCCGGTCCATCACCTTGCCGGAATGGGCCGAAGCGTATTCGACCAACCAGGCCTGCCGCCGCCGCTCGATGGCATCTTCGAGCAGGGTCTGGGTGCGGGCGCGGGCGGCCGAAGCCAGGGTTTCGCCCAGGCCGTTGGTGGGCGACAGCGAGAACCGGCCGTGTTCGTCCTGTTCGATACGGAAACCCGCCTCGCGCAGGGTGTCCAGGTACCGGTACACCGTGCGAACCGAGATATCCAGGGCCGCCGCCAACGTACGGACGGGCTTCGGGGGGCGTGTCCGGAGCAGATCGACGAGTTGAAGGACCCGGGTTATTCTCAAATGGGGGAGCATGTCCGTCGAAAATACATCGGAGTGAAGGACGGCCGCCTACGGCCTCCGTGTTTTCCGTGACATCTAATGACACACAACGGTTTACGGCCTACAGCCATCGGTCAGCGGATTCCATTTTTTTCGCGTCAGGTACTGACATATTGCGCGCGAAGCGGTTGCGGGGAGGGGGCTTTCCGCCGGAGTTTGTTATGAAGAGACACGACCTGTCTGAAACAAGACCCTTACGCCGCCCCGACAGACCCCCGGTGCGGCGTTTTTTTTAGGTATATGCTTTCCGATATTGCACCCATGAAACCGCTTCCGACCATACCACAACAGGTGGAACATCCCAATAGCAGGGTGGACAGGGCAGATGGCGCCCTGCAGGAGCGTATTCCACCGAATTTGGCTGAGCGGATTCGTTCAGTGGAATCGGAATTGAAAACCGGACTGTCGCTAACCCACGAAGAGGTTTTGCAACGGATCCGGTCATGGTCTACCCGATAAATTGGTCGCCCCGGGCCCTGGATGATCTCCATGGCATTGTCACATATCATCAACTCCAGGGTGTGGAAGGTCTGGAAAAGGTGGTGATACAGCCTATCATCCGTGGAGTCGAATACTTGCAATACTTGCCTTTGAGTGGTTTGCCACGATCGAACCCGATCTATAGAAGTCTGATAATCCCTCCATATCGCATCGAGTATCGCTTCTCGGGAGAAATGGTGTTCATTATGGCCGTTTGGGATACCCGACGCAATCCGGACGATTTGCCGCCTGTATGAAGTGCGTTGACCTAGACTGCCAGCACCAGGCTCACACCCGCATTGCCGCAATCGGGGCGGAGAGCGTCGATGCGGGCGTCGTGCCCCGGAAACCGGCGTTTGAAATCGGCCAGATCGCCCCTCAGTAAGGACTCGCCGGGAATGAACCGCCGGATGCGGCCGGCGTCGAGCTCGCCCTGCAGCCAGGCGCGCACCGCCTCCCGGTTGCTGCCGCCCAGTCCGCCCGAGCCGTACCCGTGCACGATGCGCAGGATGCGTCCGTGCCCCATCGTGAGTTGCCGCACCGCCAGGCGTACCGCCTCCACCGCCTCGGCATCGGAATAGGGTTTGGGTTTGAGAGTTAGGGTGTGGAGCACGTGGGGAGGTTTGGGGTAGGGGTTTCAGGGCTTCTTAAGATACCCCTGGTGACGAACCTGTGACGCCATGCTGTCGGAGGGCCCCCGGGATGGACCCGCCATGCACCTCACCTCTCACGCCACCCGGCGCCCGACCGTGGCGAGGGGGGCGGGTGACGGGTGACGGGTGACGGAGGGGATTCAATGCATCAGAGTTTCACATGAACGCCCAGCCGGATGCCTTGGGCGAAATCCAGCGATTCGGAATGGTTCATGGAAAAGTGCAGGGTTTGCTTGTCGCGCAGATGGAGCAGGATGCTTCCGCTTCGGTAATAGTGGAGTCGCCGGGTTTCGGCACCGATCGAGCTCATAAAGGCATCGGTCCCATACATGGCGGCGATCTTGATCTGAAGTACGATGGCTGGTGCCCGATCCTTGTTTTCATCCGGGATGAATCCGAAAGCGGGAATGATGCTGACATCACCACCCAGGTTGCGCACATCTTCGGCATCGCTCAATTGCGGAATGTTCATCCAATTCCGGGTTTCGAGAAGCAGCAGGGAAGTCACGTGCCGGGTTGGTTTGAAGAAGAGCGGGATTTGGATGTCGGAACTCAGATTGCCCCCTCCCAGCACGGTCTGCTGGAGAATCAACTCGGCAGTCCGGTTGGAATCCCCTTCCGCCGTGAACGTCGTGGATAGCCGGGTACGGACAATTCCGAAGTGGTTTTGACCCAGCACGGTAGTCGCTGAGACCTTGTTCTGCACCAAAGACACCGCGAACGCCCGGTCCAGACTGTCAGCTGATGTCCAGAAACCCGTTGGGGCTAGGGTTCGGAAACCGACATTCTTCGAGTTCAAGGGTAAATCATAAATGGCCTGGGCCTCGATCACGGAAACCGGAGTCAACAGGGTCAGGCAAAGAAGGATGTGTTTCATGACTGCGATGTGCTTTGTGTGGATGGGGACTGCATCCGCATGTTCGTTCGCCATTTACCCATTCGCAAGTGCTTGATAAACAACCGCATGAAGGGGTAGTGGGGGGGGGTACATGTCGGGGTGGATATGTATAGAAAGAACGGGGTGTGAGATGCAGGAGTCAGACGCCTTCCCCTATATTCCTCCACACCTTAGGTCATTCAACCCCTTTTCGATGGATATCAAATCCGCGCCACGGCCGGACGCCCCCAAACGCGGTCGTCCTGCCGGGGCGACTGCAGCAGCACCCCGTTCGGTGAAAGTGGCCGATTCGACGGCCCAGCTGGGTTTCGAGGCGAAACTCTGGCTGGCGGCCGACAATTCTAGTACACACAGAAGATCAATCAATGTGAATTATATATCAGTATATTGTCTGTTTATATGGGCTTAATTTACAAATTAATAATCTAATATTTATTGCTAATTATGACTGAAACACGAGTTGCTCCCTATTTAAAATATGCCATCAACGATGGTCATGTGAAAATTATCAGTGACGGGAAAACCGAACGGATTCATTATTTGGCAGCGGACCACAAGGAGCGATGGTCTGATCCGGAGGAGAAGGTACGCGCTGAATTTTGGGCGGAACTCATTTACAAATATGAGTATCGGCCCGAGCGTATTTGCTTCGAGGTAAAGGTACCTCGTCGCACACCTAACGACCGCGCGGACATTGTCATTTTCCCGGAAGACGATGTCGAGTTAAAATCGCCCTGGTTTGTTATCGAATGCAAAAGAGCCGATGTGTCAGACGCAGAGTTCGAGCAATCCATTGAACAAGCCTGTGGTAATCGAGCTAGTCTGGATGCGAAATTTTGTGGTGCAGTTGCTGGATTGACTCGCCGATATCTCAGATTTGATAAGTTTCCGCCAGGCGAACGCGACAAGAATCATTTTCAGTTACCCGTCTGTTATGGGAATCCACCTGCTTGGCGTTTTTATAAAGGTGGGTTCCGAATGGAGGATGGAAAGAGAGTACCTGCTACGGATTTGCCTGCCATTCCTAGAGAGGAGCTTCGTGCCGCGATTCGCAAATGCCACCAGTCGCTCTGGGAGGGCGGACGAAGAAGTCCGATAGCCGCATTTGGGGAGTTCTGTAAAATCATTTTTGTCAAACACCGTGATGAAAAAGATTCCAATCGTGAGGATGGGCAACCCTATGCATTCCAACGTAAAACGGAAGAATCAGCTGAAGACCTCGCCACCCGGATCAATAAGCTCTATGCTCGCGAACAGGCTTTGGAACCAGATGTGTTCACTGATAAACTTAATATTGATCCGCCAGTGCTTGCCCAAGTCGTCGAACACTTGGAGGGTATTTCTCTAGATCGAACGGAGCTTGATACCAAAGGAGTGGCATTTGAGGAATTCATGGGTGGATTCTTCAAAGGGGACTTTGGTCAGTATTTCACTCCACGTGAACTGATTGGCTTTGCGGTAGAAGTATTGAATCCA
>JANJTJ010000081.1 GCA_024711145.1 Balneolales bacterium | reverse complement strand
GATGTGATCATCCGCATCGTGGATATGGTCATGCTCATAGCGCCTTTCGGTGTGTTCGCCCTCATCAGTTCGGTCATCATCGATCTGGCCGGGGAGGACATCGGCCAGGCGGTGGACCTGCTGGCGGCCTTGGGCATGTATTCGCTCACGGTGCTGGTGGGCCTCATCCTGCACGTGACCCTGGTGTACAGCACCCTGTTCAAGATGTACAGCAAGATGCGCCTGCGCGATTTTCTGCGCGCCATGCGTCCCGCCCTGCTGCTGGCCTTCAGTACCAGTTCCTCGGCCGCCACCCTGCCGGTTACCATGGAACGGGTGGAGAAGAAATTGGGAGTTGAGGAAGAAGTGGCCAGTTTCGTACTGCCGGTGGGGGCCACCATCAACATGGACGGGACCTCGCTCTACCAGGCGGTGGCGGCGGTCTTCATCTCCATGGCGGTGGGCAACGACATCACCCTCATGGAACAGCTCACCATCGTGCTAACGGCCCTGCTGGCCAGCATCGGTACGGCGGCCGTGCCCGGCGCGGGCATCATCATGCTGGTCATCGTGCTCAAATCGGTGGATGTGCCGGTGGAAGGCATCGCCCTCATCCTGGGTGTGGACCGCATCCTGGACATGTGCCGCACGGTGGTGAACGTGACGGGCGACGCGGCCGTGGCGGTCGTGGTGGCCCATAAGGAAGGCAAGCTGGGTCCGGCCCACTACGACGACTGAAAAGGATACCCGCATGCGCCGGTTGATGATGGGCATTCTGCTGATGGCGGCCGTCTCGGCACAGGGCCAGGCACCGACCTATGAGAGCCGCCTCGAGGCGGGCATCAAGGCGTTCTACCGGTCCGATTTCCGCCAGGCCGACAGCCTGTTCACCCTGCTGGGCCGTACCCGCCCGGCCGACCCGCGTCCGCCGTTCTTTTCCGCCATGATCCCCTTCTGGTCCTATTTCTTCGGAAACGGGGACCCGGCCGATGCCCAGGCCTTCCTGACGCAGTCCCAGGCCGCCATCCGCGTGGCCGATGCCCGCCTGGCCGCCGCCCCGGCCGACACCAGCACCATGCTGCTGCTTTCCGGCCTGCACGGCTACCGCAGCCTGGTGGCCGCCTCCGAAAAACAATACGGCGAAGCCATCCGCAGCGGCATGCGGGGGTACGGTTTCAGCAAAACCCTGCTGGGCATGCGGGCCGACAACCCCGACGCCGCCCTGGGGCAAGGCGTATTCCTGTACATGGTAGGTTCCGTGCCCGGCGAAATCCGCTGGATGGCCACCCTCAGCGGCCTGCGGGGCGACAAAGCCGAAGGCCTGCGCCTGCTCGAAACCGTGACCCGCAGCGAAGCGGCCACCCGCTACGATGCCCATATGATCCTGGCCTACATCTACGAGCGCGAAGGCCGTGCCGTGGACGCCCGCCGCCACCTCGATGCGCTGCTGAAACTGCAACCGGGGCACCGGATCGCCCGCCAGCGCCTAGACCGACTCGCCACCCGATGATGCTGTTGCTTGTCGCCCTGCTTTGGCTGGGCGCGCCTCCCGCCGAAAAACACGCCTTCCGCGGCGCCTGGATCGCCACCGTGGTCAACCTGGACTGGCCTTCCAAGCCTACCCTCACGCCCGAGCAGCAACGGGCCGAGCTGGTTGTCCTGCTCGATTCCTTGCGCGGCATGGGGCTGAACGCCGTGCTCTTCCAGATCCGTGGCGAGGCCGACGCCTTCTATGCCTCGAAGTACGAACCCTGGAGCTACTGGCTCACCGGTGAGCAGGGGCGGGCGCCCGTGCCCTTCTGGGATCCGCTCACCTTCGCCGTGGAAGAGGCCCACAAACGCGGCATGGAGCTGCACGCCTGGATGAATCCGTACCGGGCGCACCGGGAAGTGGGCAAAGGCTACGCCTGGGCCGACTCGCATCCGGCCAAGCGCCATCCGGAATGGGTCATGAAATTCACCTCCGGCCAAACCACCTATGCCATGTTCGATCCCGGCATGCCCGAAGTGCGCGACCATATCGCGAACGTGGTGGCCGACGTGCTGCGCCGGTACGATGTGGACGGCATCCATTTCGACGACTACTTCTATCCCTACAATCCGAAAATCACCACCGAGGATGCGGCCAGCTACCGCCGCCACGGCCAAGGGCGCGACATCCACGATTGGCGCCGGGCCAGCATCGACGCCATGGTGGCCCAGGTGGCCGACACCATCCGCGTGCTGGCACCCCATGTGAAATTCGGGCTCTCGCCCTTCGGCATCCGGCTGAACAGCGATGCCGGCACCCGCGGTACCGAAGCCTACCATGCCTTGTATGCCGATGCCGAATCCTGGTTGAAAAACGGCTGGGTGGATTACATCACGCCGCAGTTGTATTGGCCGCGGGCCTTCGAAATAGCGCCGTACGGGGCCTTGGCCAGCTGGTGGGGGCGCACCGCAGCCCGGTACGGCCGCCATCTGTATGTGGGCATGGCGCCCTACCGGCTGTCGGACACGCGCAACTGGTCGGCCGCCGAACTGGGTGCCCAGATCCGCCTCAACCGGAGCCCCGAAGTGGGTGGCCAGGGCGAGATCTACTTCCGCGCCCGCAACCTGACCGCCAACCAGGGCCGTTTCGCCGATTCCTTGCGCACCCGGCACTACGCCCGCCCCGCGCTCACGCCTCCCATGCCCTGGAAAGCCGGCCTGGCTCCCGACCCCGTCGAAGACCTGCGCACCGAACGGCCGCAGGCCACCCACGTGCGCCTGGAATGGACCCCGGCCGCCGGTGCCGCCCGCTACGCCATCTACCGGTTCGAGGCCGACCGCCTGCCCAACGACCCCACCTTGCCACCCGACGGCCAGCACCTGGTGGGTGTGACCGGCGAACCCCGTTTCGACGACACCCGCGGCCTCGTGGCCGGTCGTTCCTACATCTACCTGGTCACCGCCGTCGGCCGCACCGGCCTGGAAAGCGCGGCCAGGGGTAGTTTTAGGGACTAGGGTCTTTGGGACTTTGGGACTTTGGGTCTTTGGGACTTTGGGTCTTTGGGACTGTGGGACTTTGGGTCGGGGTTATTTACCGGATGACTTGCTGAGATAGGCGGTGAGGGCTCGGATTCGGGGTAGTAGGTCATCGCACGCAGCGAGAACCGGATCCGCATCTGCTTGCGTGAGCAGGCCGACATCGACACACCCGATCAGGTGTGCCTTCAGTTCGACTCCGGATCCGTGGGCGATTTTCAGGAATTGCACGAAGGCCCGGTCTGACCCGCGCCCGAATCCTTCGGCCACGTTCGCAGAAATCGAAAACGATGCCCGGATGACCTGACTGCGCATATCCCGATTCAGGATTTTCAATGCCAAGGCATAACTGATCTTGTTCAGGGCTCTGGCCGAGTTCCAGACC
>JANJTJ010000050.1 GCA_024711145.1 Balneolales bacterium | reverse complement strand
TCCTTCGGCTTCACCCTGCAGGCCGCCGCGGAACGGTGCCTGCCCCCACGGGAGTTGGTGGTACATGCCGACGACGGCGCCTTCGCCGCCGCCCATCGTGCCGACCCCGATCCCCTCCGGCTCTGGGTACGCGGTGAGCTGCTCGGACGCACCGGCGACGGCCGACCCACCGCCTGGGCCTGCGAACGTTTCGTCTGCCACCGGCCCGTGCATTCCCGATCCGATCTCGAATCCGTTTGGAACCATGTCTGAAAACCGCCTCTCCCGCCTCCTCCTCCTCATCATCATTCCCATATCCCTCATGTCCTTGGCCTGCACCCGGGTGGATCCCCCGCTGGGAGGCATGTACCGCGGCGTACTCGACTCGCCCGGCGGCGAACTGGCCTTCCTTTTCGAACTGACGGCCGACTCCACCGGCTGGACCGGTGCCGTACACAACGGCGCCGACCGGGCCCGGTTCTCCCATGTGGTGTTCGATGGAGACAGCCTCGAGCTGGGCTTCGCCCATTACGATTCGTACCTGAGAGCGGTCGTTTCCGCCGAAGGACACTTGGAGGGCTACTGGGTGCGGCGCGGCGCCGGCACCACCGTCAACCGTATGGCCTTCCGGGCCGAACGGGGTGCCACCCGACGCTACACACCGGCCGATGCGGGCACCGCGTTCGCCGGTACCTGGGCTGTCCGGTTCACCGATGCGGCCGGTTCCACCCCCGCCGAAGCCGTCTTCGCCAAAGCGGGCGACCGGTGGTTCGGCACATTCCGGACCGAAACCGGCGATTACCGCTTCCTGGAAGGCACCGCCTCGGCCGATTCCCTGGTCCTATCCGTCTTCGATGGCGCCCACGCCTTCCTGTTCAAAGGCCACCTGGAAGCCGAAAACCGCATCTTCGGCCGGTATTGGTCGCGCGATGCCTATACCGCCCAATGGGATGCCGAACCCGGCGCCGCCACCCTGCGCGATCCGTTCAGCATCACCAAACCCTCGGCTCCCGGTGTGCGGGCCGCATTCGAACTGCCCGACCAGACCGGGGCCATGCTGTCGCTGAACGATCCCCGTTTCGCCGGAAAACCCGTGGTGCTGTATCTGTTCGGCACCTGGTGTCCCAATTGTGCCGACGTAAGCACCCTGCTCAAGGAACTGCACGCCCAATATGCCGACCGCGGGTTGGAAGTGGTCGGGTTGGCCTTCGAATATTCGGGCGATTTCGCCACAGACGCCGACATGGTACGACGCTACCGGGAACGCTTCGAGGTGCCCTGGCCCACCGCCATCGCCGGAATCAGCGATAAGGCCGCAGCAGGGAAAGTGGTATCTTTTCTGGATGCGGTGGTGGCCTATCCGACCACGGTTTTCCTGAATCGGGACCACACCATCCGCGCCGTGCATACCGGATTCAACGGTCCGGGTACGGGCAGCTATTATTTCCAGGAAATCGAACGCTTCAAAAGCCAGTTGGATGCCATCACCCGTTAAGTACGCCTTGGGCCTCGCGGCCGTCGTCCTCGCGCTTGCCGCCTGCGACGACCCCTACGACTTCACCCCGGACCTGACCACCGTTCCGGCCCGGTTCGACACCACCGCCGCCATCCGCAAAGAGGTGCGTCCCGGCGGCCTGCGCGTGTACACCATTTCCGAAGGCACCGGGTTGGACCGCATCACCGAAATGGACCAGGTCCTGCTCTTCTACACACTCCGACTGATGGATTCGACCATCGTGCAGAGCACCTGGGCCAACAGCGGCATC
The DNA here is from genome assembly GCA_024711145.1 of Balneolales bacterium. Taxonomy (GTDB): domain Bacteria; phylum Bacteroidota; class Rhodothermia; order Balneolales; family HLUCCA01; genus JANJTJ01. The sequence continues at coordinate 17,965 of JANJTJ010000050.1, read as the reverse complement.
TCGCCGGACCGGTTCAACCTGCCCAACACCATCGCCGGGTTCCGCAACGGCCTGGCCGGCGCCCGGGCCGGCGACCGCCTGGTCATCGTGATTCCGCCGGAACTGGGCTACGGCAACAGCCCCACGTCCACCCTGCGCGACCAGACCCTCTGGTACGACATCGAAGTGACCGAAGTCATCGATTGAGGTAGCGGCGCTCCACCCGGGCGCCCACCCCGCAGAGCAGTTCGTAACTGATGGTGCCCAAGGTGTGGGCCCAGGCCCTCAGGTGAGCGGCTTCCGCATCGAAGAGTACGATTTCGGCACCGGCAGGCAACGGATCGTCGCCCAGCCATACCATGCAGGCATCCATGGTGATGATGCCCACCTGCGGCACCACCCGCCCGCCCGATCGGAACGAGATGCGGCCCGACAACGCGCGCGGCAAGCCGTCGGCATAACCGACCGGAACCACGCCGTACCATCCGTCGGCCGGAGCCGCCCACGCCCAGCCGTAGCTGAGGCCTTCGCCTTTGCGGATTCGTTTGACCTGGATGAGGGCGGTGGTCCAGGTCATGGCCGGTTTCAGTTCACCACCCTGCTCCTCATGGGGATCGATGCCGTACAGGGCGATTCCTGGCCGGATGGCATCATAACGGGCCGTGGTGCGGCACATGAGGGTGCCCGAATTGGCCGCATGCACCAGCACACCGCGGCCTAGGGCATCCGCCCAGGGCCCGAACCGGTCCGATTGCAGAGCGAACCCCTCGGCTCCCTGCTCGGCGGTGGCGAAATGGGTGTACAGCCCCGTGTACTCCAAATCCGGCCGTTTGCCCATGGCCGTCCGCATCTCCTCCATGCGGTCCCAGGCGACACCCGCCCTACGCATGCCGGTATCCACATTCACATGGTATTCGGTACCCGGCGGCAGATGCTCCAAACTCTCCGGCCCGCAAACGGCGGCAATGAGGCCGGCCGCCCGGTACCGGGGTCCGTCGCCCGGGCGGGGCGGAGCGAACACCAATATCGGGTGCGCGATGCCCGCCCGGCGCAAGCGTTCGCCCTCGGCGACCTGTGCCACGGCGAACCGCTCGGTATGCGGTGCCAGGATGTCGGCCACCGCTTCCATGCCATGGCCATAGGCATCGGCCTTCACGACCGCGAATGTGGAACAGCCCGGCGCCAACGACCGCAGATGCCGCAGGTTGTGCCGCAGGGCTTCGGCATCGATCCGGGCGATGCTATGACTCAATGGGGTGCTCCCTCAGCCAGAATCGGAGTTCGTAGGGATCGGCCATGCCGGCCAGGCGGCCATCGCGCAGCACGGGCACCACATCCGCCGCGAAGGCGTCGGTGAGGTACCAGGATTCGCGATCCGACAAATCCACATGGGTTAGTCCGGGTTCGGCGCCTTCAGGCACATGCCATTCGGTCGGCCGGCCGGTCTCGTCAACCTCCACACGGACCATGCGTCCCACGGTCCAGTCGGGCAAGTCGTCCGGATTCGAGATCAATTCCTCCAACGTGGGTATATGCAGCAGCTCGTGGCGACCTGTCCAGACCGTGTACCCCAGGTATCCGCTCAGCAGGAACAGGACCAGCGTGTAGTCGGATTTCCATATGAAGAGGTCCAGAAAACCACCTGCTGCGAACAGCAGGATGAGCGCATGGCTCAGGCGCATGGTGGCACGGCTGGCATCCGCATAGCGCCCGATGAGCCGCCAGAAACCGGCACGTACGGCACGGCCCCCGTCCAACGGGAAGATGGGTATGAGATTGAACAACGCCAGCATGAGATTCATCTGCCCGATGAAATGGGCCAACAGGGCCGGATAGGGGTGCCGGTCCACCAGCAGATGGTAGGCCGCGTAGCCCAGCAGGCCCAGCAGCAGGGAGGCCGACGGGCCCGCCAGTGCCACCAACGCCTCCTGCCGGGCGGTGATCGGGCGGTGTTTGAGCTCGGCCATACCACCGAACAGGAACAGGTGGATGCGCTCGATGCTCAGGCGCAGGCGCCGTGCCATCCAGGCATGGCCGAATTCGTGGATCAGGATGCTGACCGTGAGCAGCAGGGACGCCAGGCCGCCTACCGCCATCGTGGTCCAGAAATCGAGCCGGGGCAGCACGTTGGGCACATAGCGGCTGGCCAACAGCCAGGCGATCACCCCGATGACCACCGGAAGCAAGGGATCGACCGTGAGGCGGAACCCGGCGATGCGCATGGGGTCAGGCCACGGCGCTTTCGACCGTGCGCACCTGCCCGGCCGACGCATCCATCTCCACCTGCACGCCCAGTGGCAGGGTGAGGATGTTGGACACGTGGCCCGTGGCCATGCCGATGAAACAGGGTTTGCCCAAGGGCTCGAAGCGGTCGCGGATCACACTCAACAGGTCCAGGTCGTCGCTACGGTCGCGGGTAACCGTGATCTGCCCGATGGCGAAACCGGCCGCCACCTGCAGTTTGCGGGCCAACCACAAGTGCGTGAGCATGCGGTCGATGCGGTAGGGCGATTCGTTCACATCCTCGAAGAACAGGATCTTGCCCCGGGTGTCGATCTCCCACTCCGTGCCCAGGGTCTGGATGAGCAGGCTCAGGTTGCCCCCGATGAGCGGACCGGTTGCCCTGCCCGGCACGATGGTGGTATGCGGCGAGCGGCGGCCGGTACCCGCGTTGGGATAGGGCAAAATGCCCGCCGGAGCCGACTCCATCACCATTTTCTGCAGGTTCTCCCGCGTGTAGTTCGTCCAGTCGAAATGCGCGTTCGGGCCATAGAAGGTCACCATGTTGGCGAACATGTTCATGGCCACCACCAACGACGTGTTGTCCGAGAATCCGATGAAGGCTTTCGGATGCCGGCGGATGAGCTCGAAATCGAGCATGGGCAACAGGCGGCTGCTGCCGTACCCGCCCCGGATCGGAAATATGACCTTCACATCGGGATCTTCGAAGGCCTGATGGAGGTCCTGCAGGCGCTCGGTGTCGCGGCCGGCCAGATACCCCCAGCGCGAACCCATGTTGTCGCCCAATTTGGGCTTGAGGCCCAACCGCTCCACAGCGGTGAGGGCTTTGTCCAGGTCGTCTTTGGAAAAGACGTTGCCCGCCGGCGACACGATGGCGGCGGTATCGCCCGCCCGCACCCTCGGCGGCTTGGCCAGCAGGCCGGACACACGGCTTTTGCCCTCCACATGTACGAAGGGACCTATGGACAGCGCACCGCCCACAGCCAATGTTTTCTTAAGAAATCCTTTGCGATCCATCTGAAATGGCAAAAATAGGGGGCTTCCCTATCAGAACCACGTTTTCTTTTTCAATGCGGCCAATACCACACCGGCCGCGTTGTAGCCGGCGGCTGCGAACACCCCCCCACCGGGATGACAGGATGCGCTGCTCAGGTACAGGTTTCCGATGGGAGTGGTGTAGCGGCTGAGACCGGGCAAGGGACGGAACAGGAACATCTGGTCGAAATTCATTTCCACGTGCATCACGTTGCCCCTCAACATGCCGTGTTTGCGCTCGATGTCCAGCGGAGATTGGATGTAGCGGTCGATGATGGCCCCTTTCATGTCGGGGGCGTATTTCACCACCACCTCATAGATCTTGTCGGCTTCGCGCTCGCGGATGTCGTCCCACCGCAGACCGCCGGCCAGTTCGTAAGGATGCCATTGGGCCCAGGTGAACAGCACGTGCTTGCCAGGCGGCGCCAGCGTGGGGTCGGTCTTGGTCCAGGTCATGGCGATTACGGCGGGCTCCTGAGGCGGCAGTTTCTTGTGGTAATCGCCGATGGCACGGTACAGGTAATCGCGGTCGGGGCACAACAACTGCAGGCCGGTATGGATGTGGGGATCGTCCGGGCAGGCGGTATAGGTGGGCAGGCGGTCCACCGCATGGCGCACCACCATGCCGAACCCGTTGCCCACGTGGATGTCGCGCACCTGTTTTTCCAGGTGACCGGACAGATGCTCCGGACCCACCAACTTGAGCATGGTGGTTTGCACGTGGGCATTGCTCACGATGGCCCTAGCCTCGAACACCTGCCCGTCTTCGGTCTCCACGCCGGTGGCCGTGCCGTTGGCGATGCGGATGCGCCGCACGGGCGCCTCGGCACGGACCTCTCCCCCATGCGCTTCCAACATGCGGATCATGGCCTGGGTGAGCCCCCCGCTGCCGCCCCGGGGCCGCTTGGCACCGCTTTCGTGCAGCATGGCTTGCCAGCCCACGAAATCGGCCGAGGCGGTCTGCTCGGGCGTGGGTCCCGATTGGGCCGCGAACCACAACAACGCCGCTTTCAGATGCGGATTCCGGAACCGCGATTCCACCTCCTGCCCGTAGCTCGACAGGATGCGGCGCACGCCGTCCACTTGCGGTTCCTTCCCGAACAGGGACCCATCCCGGAACTGCCCTTTCAGCATCTCGCCGATGATGTTGTTACCCGTGGGCGGGCGGAGGAAGGTCCGTAACACGCCCTTGTTGATGCGGCCCCAGAAAGCGATGAAATCGCGGTAGTTCTGCACGTCCTCGGGCGCCACCGTGGCGATGGAGTCGAGCGTGCGGTCCAGATCCTTGAAGAAATGGATGACTCCCCCTTTTCCATCCGCCACCGGATACGACATGAAGGGATCCAGATCGATGTATTCCAAGCCGTAATCGGCCAGGCGGAGGTCCTGTACCACGGGGGTCTGATGGATCATGAAATGGGCCGAAGACCCCACATCCATCTTGTAGCCGCCGAACATCTCCTCGGTACACACCGCCCCGCCCAGGGTATCGCGCCGTTCCAGAACCAGCACCTTGTACCCGGCTTTGGCCAGGTAGCAGGCGGTGGTCAGGCCGTTGTGGCCCGACCCGATCACGATCACATCGTGGGGATACGGCATTTGGGGAATCGCTTGACGGGTGGGATATTCCCATCAAGTTACCCATTCCACCGTCTCCATCGTTCCCATGTCCTTTCTGAAAGGGGTTCTGGCCACCCTCACCGGCCTGTTCCTGTTCTGCATGCTTCTGTTCTTCATCCTGATCGGGATGGCCGCCAGCGGAAGCGAGTCGCCCGAGCCCTACGTGCGCGCCAACTCGGTGCTCAAAATCACCCTGGCCGGGGGCATACCCGAACGCGGAAGCGACGACCCCTTCGCCGTGCTGCTCGATCCGGCCGCGAAAGACCAGGTGAACCTGTCCGACCTGCGGGTGGCTTTGCGGCGCGCCGCCACCGACAGCCGCATCTCCGGTGTCTGGTTGGAGCTCACTTCGGTATCGGCCAGTTACGCCACCCTGGAGGAGTTGCATGCCGCCCTGCTCCATTTCAAAGAATCGGGCAAATTCCTGTATGCCAGCACAACCGACCTGGGCATGACCGAAGCCGGCGTGTATCTGGCCACCGCGGCCGATTCCCTCTTCGCACCGGAGCAATCCTATGTGGAATTCAACGGGTTGTTCTTGCAGGGCGAGTTCTACAAACGAGCCATGGACCGTTGGGGCGTGGCCGTTGATGTGGTGAACACCGGCGATTTCAAGACCGCCGCCGAGCCCTACACCGCCGAACGGTTCAGCGCCGCCAACCGCGTCCAGCTCGGCGCCATCCTGAACCAGGCGGCCGACCGCTACCTGGGGCATGTGGCGGCCAAAACCGGCCACGACCGTGCCCGGTTGGACGCCATCCTGAACGGTACGCCGGTATTCACCGCTACCGATGCCCATCGCATCGGGCTGGTGGACAGCCTGCTGTATCCCGACCAGCTCGAAGACCTGATAGCCGCCCGGGCCGGGGCTTCCACCCTTCAGACCGTATCCTTTGCCCGCTACCGGCACACCACCGATGCCAAGGCAGGGCAGCCCGACGCCGACTCCGGCACCACCATCGCCGTATTGCACGCCCAGGGCATGATCATGCCCATCGACGGCGGCGGATTGATGGGTGGTGGCGTGCTCACAGCCCAAGCCATCCGCAAACAGGTGGAGGCCATCCTGGCCGATCCCTCCATCAAGGCCGTGGTGGTGCGCATCGACTCGCCGGGTGGTGCGGCCACCACCTCCGAACTCATCTGGAAAGACCTGCGCGAATTGGCCGATTCGATACCGATGGTGGCATCCATGGGTCCCGTGGCGGCCAGCGGAGGCTACTACATCGCCATGGCGGCCGACACCGTGGTGGCCAACCCCACCACCATCACCGGCTCCATCGGTGTCATCGCGCAGAAGATTTCGGCCGGGCGCCTCTTGGAGCAGGAGATCGGCATCACCTACGACGAGATCATGACCCACCCCCATGCGGGCCTGTTCGACCTTACGTCCCGCCTCACCGAAGGGCAACGGGCGTCCCTCGCCCGTTCCGGCGACGAAACCTATACCCTCTTCCGCACCCGGGTGGCCGAAAACCGGGGCATGACCCTGGAAGAAGTGCATCGCCTGGGCCAGGGCCGGGTATGGACCGGCGCCGACGCGCACGCCAACGGCCTGGTGGATGTGCTGGGCGGCCTGGACGATGCCCTAGCCATAGCGGCCGAAATGGCCGGGGTGGATTCCTACACCGTGCGGCATTTCCCCGCGCCCCAAACCTTCGTGGAGAAACTGCTCGAGAACGCCCAACCGGGTGTATTGCTCCGCACCCTGTTGCCGGCGGGCACCCGCATCCCCGAAATCCCGCCCATGCTGCAGGGGCCGCACATCGCCCTGTACATGCCCTATGTGTTCACCATCCGCTGATGCGGGTCGGCCGATTCCGGATTGAAGCGCTGAGCGAGGGCCATTTCCGCTTCCACTCCGATGGAAGCCTGGAAAAACCCTCGCATATCGTCTCGGGCGACTACGATTTCGACATCGTGGGCATAGATCCCATGCTGGTGAGCGATGGCGATACCCACATCCTGCTCGATGCCGGCATCGGCATGGGGCTGGATGCCGGTAGTCCGGCCCCGGGCGTGTCCAATCTGCGCACCAACCTGGAGATCTTCGACCTCCGTCCCGAAGACATCAGCCATGTGGTGGTCTCGCACCTGCATTACGACCACGTGGCCGGCCTGAGCCACACGGGTCCCGACCACAAGACCCATACCACCCTGCCGAATGCCACCGTCTGGGTACACGAATGGGAATGGGACCATGCGGTGGCCAGCCATGGCAGGCCCACCGGCCTGCAGGATATGGGATATCAGATCGACGACCTGCTCCGCCTGAAGGCCGACGGCCGCATGCGCACCTTCGCCGGCGAAACCTGGGAGCTGATACCCGGCATCACCCTGTTGAAAACGGGCGGGCACACCCCGGGCCATGTGATCACCCGATTGCGCGATGCCGGCGAGAGTGCCTATTACCTGGGCGACCTGGTGCCCGGAGAACCCTGGGTGGCCGACCGCATCTTCCGCCGGTACGACCACGACCCCGTGCAGGCGGCGCACATGCGCAGCCACCTGCTACGGCAGGCCTATCGGGAAAAGGCCTTGCTCCTGCTCTACCACGAGCTGTTCAGCCGCATGGGACGCCTGGTACGCCAACCCGAAGGCCTGTTCGGCATTACTGATTCATAGAAACCAGGAACTCCAGGTTGTTGCGGGTTCCCTTCATCTTGTCGAGTACGAATTCGGCGGCCTCGAGCGGACTCATGGTCGTCAGGAAACGGCGCAGGAGCACCACTTTCTCCCGTTCGGCGGTATCGACGATCAGTTCCTCTTTCCGGGTACCGCTCTTGAACACGTCGATGGCCGGAAACACCCGCATGTTGGATATGCGGCGGTCCAGCACGATCTCCATATTTCCGGTGCCCTTGAATTCCTCGAAAATCACATCATCCATGCGTGAACCGGTATCCACCAGGGCCGATGCCACGATGGTGAGACTGCCGCCCCCCTCGATGTTCCGGGCCGAGGAAAAGAGTTGGCGCGGAATCTTGAGGGCTTCCGAATCGATGCCTCCGGTCATGGTGCGGCCCGAAACGTTGCCCACGATGTTGTAGGCACGGGCCAGGCGGGTGATCGAATCCAGCATCAGGAAGACATCATGCCCGGCTTCCACCAGTCGTTTGGCCTTGTCGAATACCAATTCGGCCAGATTCTTGTGGTTTTCGGGTTTCATGTCGAACGTGGAGGCGATCACTTCGGCACCGGGAACCTGCCGTACCATTTCGGTGACTTCCTCCGGCCGTTCGTCCACCAGCAGGATGAGCACTTTGGTGTTGGGTGCGTTCTGGACCACGGCATTGGCCATGAGCCGCAGCAGGGTGGTCTTTCCGGTCTTGGGTTGGGCCACGATCAGGCCGCGGGTGCCTTTGCCCACCGGTGCGAACAGGTCGATCACCCGGGTGCAGTATTCGGCGGCCTTGTGCTCCAACTGGTACCGTTGGTCCGGATAAACCGGCAACAGGTCTTCGAAATCGGGCCGGTTCTGCATGTCTTCGGGCAGGCGGCCGTTGATGCCTTCCACCCGGACCAGTGCGAAATACCGCTCTCCCACTTTGGGTGGCCGTACCAGCCCGATCACGGTGTCGCCGTTGCGCAGGTTGTGTTTGCGGGTGAGCGCCACCGGCACGTAGATATCGTCGGGCGAGGGGGCGTAATGGTAATTGATGGACCTGAGGATGCCGTGCCCGTCGGGCATGAGTTCCAAGGTGCCTTCGTTCACGATGAGACCCCCGATATGCGGAGTGATCTCGGCCAGGCGTTCGGCGACGGTAGGCGCCGTGGAATAGGGCACCTGGTCGAAGAACGGAACCGGCAACGGCGGTTGGGCCGGCTGGAACGGCCGGGGTTGCTGGGGCTGGGGCTGCTGCTGGGGCGTGGGCGCGGGCGCGGGCGCGGCGGCGGGCGCCGGCTCGGCCACGGGTGCGCTGCCTTCGAACAGGTCCTGCCCTTGGCCCGGGCCACGTTTCTTCTTCTTGCGGTTGCGTTTCCGCTTGCGCTTGCCGGGCTCACGGTTGGGATCGGCCGGTTCGGATGCCGTGGGCGACGGGAACGGATCGGCGGCCGCCTCGGCCTCCCAATCCACTTTGCGGATACGCGGTGCCCGCTCGGTCCGCACCTCGGCGGCCGGTTCGGTTGCGGGTTCCTTGAACACATCCAATTCGGGTTCGCGGAACAGCGCGGCCAGGGGATCCCGATCCGGATTCAACCCTTGTTTGGGCTTGGCCGCCGATACCGGCGCCGTGCGTACCAGATCGATTTCGGGTGCCGCCGGGCGGCCCCGCTTCTTCACCTGGGGTGGCACCCGTTTCACCACCTTGATGGTGATGCCGGATTCGGGCTCGGCAACGGGTTGTGTAGCGGGTTTGGGGGCAGCGGCAGGTGCGCCGGAATCCACCGCCCGGATGGAGGCGATGAGTTCCGGTTTATTGATTCCGGTGACCCGTTTGATGCCCAATTCCCTGGCACGTTCCTGCAGGGATTTCAAGGACATCGCATCGAGTGATGCGTCTTGGCTCATAAAAGCGAGTGGGAAAATGGCGCCGGCCCGGTGCGCGTAGCGAATGGAGACTGGGGGGCCGGAAGACCTCAACGGCCGCGAATGAGCAACATCCTGCGGACTACGGTCGGGTAAAAGTAAAAACTTCCGGTAAGGATTACCAATCGGCTTTTTTCAAGCGATTCCCCTTCGTTCCAAACCGGCACCGGGCGGTTCAGATAGGTGCCGAATTCTGCCGCCGATGCCGCACGGGGCGCGTCCGTTTCCACATAGCGCAGCTCGTCCATGCGGTCGTAGCAGGCCCGCATCCCGGGTACCAGCTTGTCGCGCATGGCATGTACGATCCAAAGCGGCCGGCGGGCCGGGAAACGTGCGGCCACGTGGTCGATCAGGGCCGCCAACGCTTCGGCATTGTGGGCGCCATCGAAATACCAATCCCGATCGGGCAGCAACCGTTCGAAACGGCCTTTGAACCCGGTACGGGCACCGGCGACGGCGACGGCTCGCGCGAAAAGGCCTGCATCCGCTTCGGGCAGGGCCCGGCGCACCAAGGCGATGTTCCAGGGCGTGAAGGCGCCGGGTATGTCGCAGGGCAGTTCCATGGGCCCATCCACATAACGCACTTCGGCATATTCCGAAAAGACCGCGGCCGCTTCGGCCGGAACGGGCCCGATGTGGCAGGGCACCGATGGTTTGATGATGCCCGCCTTCTCCCGCGCGATGTGGGTCAGGCTCGGCCCGAGCACATCGGTATGGTCCATCCCGATGGAGGTGATGGCGCAGACGGCCGGTTCCACGATGTTGGTGGCATCCAACCGGCCACCCAGACCGGTCTCTATGACCGCATGCGAGCAATTCCGGTCGGCGAACCAGCGGAAGGCCAATGCCGTGGTGATCTCGAAATAGGTGAGCCGATGGCGCTCGAACAGGTCCACATGGGCATTCATGAGGTCGAGCAGCTCGCCGTCGGACATGGGCACCCCGTCGATGCGGAAGCGTTCGGTCACGTCGGTCAGGTGCGGGCTCGTGTACAGGCCGGTGCGGTGGCCGGCGGCCGTCCAGACGGCCGCAGCCAGATGGCAGGTGGTGCCTTTGCCGTTGGTGCCGGCCACATGGAACACCCGGTAGCGCAGGTGCGGGTTTCCGAGGGCGGCGCAGACACTCCGGATGGCATCGAGCCCGAAGCGGGCGGCGGCGGCACCCACCGAGCCGAACATGGGCACGGCGTCCAGATAAGCCCTGACCTGGGCGGCGGAAGCGAAACGGGTGGACATCGGCCGTAATTTAGCGCCCATGTACCGCCTGCTGCGCCCGCTCATGTTCCGCCTGGATGCGGAAACCGCCCACGATGCCGTATTCGCCCTGGGCGACCAGCTGGACCGATCGGCGGCGGTATGCGACTGGCTCGGCCGTCGGTTGGCGGCGCCACGGCCGCGACTGAGCCGGCACCTGGCCGACATGCGTTTCGGCGTTCCCATGGGCACGGCGGCGGGGTTCGACAAGAACGCCCGGCTCCTGCATCTGATACCGGCGCTCGGGTTCGGCTTCCAGGAAATCGGCAGTGTCACCGCCCGGGCTTCCGACGGAAACCCCAAGCCCCGCTCTTTCCGCCTGCCGGCCGACCAAGCCCTCATCAACCGCATGGGCCTGAACAACCTCGGCGCGGCCGCCGTGTCGGCCCGGCTCAAAGGCGCCGCCTCGGCCGTACCCTTGGGCATCAACATCGCCAAAACCCACGATCCGGCCATCCTGGGCGATGCTGCCATCCGCGATTATGTCTTCAGCGCCCGCACCCTGGCCCCCTTCGGCGATTATCTGGCGCTCAACGTCTCCTGCCCGAACACCGAAGAGGGCAAGACCTTCGAGGATCCGGCCGCTTTCCGAGACCTGCTGCAGGCGGTCACAACCGAACTCGGTCCGCTCGCCCATCCCCTATTCGTGAAACTCTCGGCCGACCTGACCGATTCCGAAGCCGATACCCTATGTGCCATCGCATCCGGTTTCGGGGTGGATGGCTATATCCTGGTGAATACTTCCCTGGACCGTTCCGGCCTGAATACACCGGCGGGCCGACTGGCCGGCATCGGTCGGGGCGGGCTCTCGGGTGCGCCCTTGGCTTCCAAAAGCCGCCGCCTGATCGCCCGGTTGCGGGCCCAACTGCCGCCCGATGCCCTGGTGATCGCCGTTGGCGGCATCCGCACGACCGACGACGTGCTGGACCGGTTGCGCCTGGGTGCCGACCTGGTGCAGGTGTACACCGGTCTGGTTTACGATGGGCCGCTTTGGGCCGCACGCACGGCCGTCGAGTTGGATGCCCGGTTGGAAGCCGAAGGCACCACGCTGGACGAATGGATCAGAGCTGTACGCTGATATCCACCGGGCAGGCCACCCGAACCCCCGCTCCCGCTTTGAGCGGCGGGAAATAGGTCAGGTCGGATCGCATCTTGTCCGCCATGATCCGGGTCAATCCCAGGGAATCCTCTTCGGAGCGGATGACGACCCTGGCGACGGACCCGTCCGGGTCCACCGTCACATCGAAGCTGAAATCGGCCGAAACGATGCCGCTCGCACGCATCAGGGCCTTGATGCCGGATCGGTCCACAAAGGCGCTCAGCCCACCACGGACGGTCAGAGGTTGGTCCAGTTCGGAGCATTCGGCCCCGGGAGCCTCCACGGGCACCAGTGGTCCCGCGATGGCCGAGGTCGAATCGCGGGCGGTGGTATCCGGCGGCGCCAGGGCATCCGCCCAGGCCCGGACCCGCGCCTGTTGCGCCAATGACGGATGGTCCCGGGTGATCAACCCGAGTACCGACCGTGCCGAGTCGAATTGGGCCGTCTGCAGGTAGAGCGGCATCACCGCCAGCAGGACGGAGCCTCTCGATTCCCATTGGGGGGGTTGCGCGGCGGCGAAGGCGTGCAGCCGGGTGGCCTGTTCGACGACCGGCAGCCGGGGCAGATCGGTTTTCAACGAATCGAATGCGGCGGCGACCGGATCGGTCGGTTCCGCTTCGGGCAGGGCCACGGCAGCCCGGCCCAGCCGCATGGCCAGCTGCTGATGGAACACGGTGCCGGCATGGTCCGCTTCGATGCGGTCGGCCCAGTATGCCGCCCGCACGGTGTCTCCGGCATTCAGGCTCAGGTCGGCCAGGGAATACATGGCCTGGGGAGCCACCGGGGTCTCGGGCAGGCTTTCGGCCACACGGGTGTAATGGTGGGTTGCCGAATCGGGTTGCAGGAGCGTGAAATGGAACAGGGAACCCAGCTGATAGGCCGCCGCGGCCAACTCCGCACGCGATGCGGCCCGCTTCTCCGGCGTGAGCGGAATGAGACTCAGGTCGATGCCCAAGGTGGCATCCACTCCCAGGGTTTCCATTTCGGTCGGACCCGCAACCACGGTTTCCTGCCGCGTGGTGTCGGTGGTTTCCGTAACCCTGGTGGTGCGTACCACCTCCATCCGGCGCCAGTGGTCCACCAAGGGACGCCGCCCCCACAGGGCTTGGAACGACTCCAGATTCTGTTCCACCTGCCTGGGGTTGCGATGCCCCAGGAACCCGGCCGACGATTCGGCCTGACCGCCGGGTGAACCGGCACCCGGCGTGGTGTTGATCACCGTGGTGCCCTGCCGCTGCTGCTCGCGCAGGCGTTCCTGATACTCCAACAACCGGTTGCGCCGCAATTCGCTGATGACCGAATCCCTCCGCATCCGGGGCATGTCGGCCAGGCGGATCAGGCTGTCCTGCAACGCCACGGTTTTGCTCAGGCGGGTATGGGTACCATAGGCCGCGGCCAACTGCGTGGCGTCGAAGGTCTCCACGAAGAGTTCCGGGTCGGTGGCCGCCCGGGCCGAGCTGTCGAAATAGGCCGCGGCCAGGGCGTAATCGCCCCATACGTCGCGGTTCAATTCGCCCAAACCGTAGTGGGCGAGCGCTTGGGTGACCCTGGTGGTGGGGCGTATGCTCCGGTACAGGACCTCTTTGTAGAGGGCTTCGGCCCGTTCCGGTTCGTTCCAGGCGTGCCAGGTACGGGCCATCTCGTACCGGATGTCTCCGATTTGGTCGAAATGCTTGTCGTCCCGGCTCATGGCCGTGAAATGCCGCATCGAACGGTCGTACCGCAATGCGGTGCGATCGATGACGCCCTTGCGCAATTCGCTCAGATAGATCAGTTCGTAATCCCGGTATCCCCTGTCCACCCGGTCGAAAGCCAGGTACGCGTCCTCCAGCCGGCCCAGTCTTTCGAGCAACTGGCCGTATAGGAACATGCCCCGTGCACGCACATCCCGGTTTCTGACGGCCGGCAGATTGGCGGCCAACAGCTCGACGGCACGTTCATCCTCACGGATTTCGACATGCAGTTGGGCCAGGATGATGCGGATTTCGGCCAGGCGGCTTCCATCCCAATCCGTCCGGTTCTCCAGTTGGGCCGTTACCCATCCGATTCCCTCCTCGGGACGCTCGGTTTCCAGGAATACGCGGGCCTGCCACAACACGGCTTCTTCGCGGATATCCTCTTCTACCGGTGCCTGCAGGATCTCCATGAACTTCTGCTCGGCGGAGAAGAACTGGCCCAATTGGAAGAACGACCTACCGATGGTGATCAGCGCGTCATCGGCCCATTTGCTACCGGGATATTTGCGCAGCACATCGGACGATTTGGCGATGGCTTTCTCGAACTCGGCCTGCCCCGCACGGAACGGTGTGGGGTGCGCCCGGATGGGTCGGGCCGGGTTGAAGGCGATATCCTGGTTCTCCTGCAGGCGGACCCCGGCATCGTACGCCAGCCGGGCGTTGTAGAAGGTGTTGTAGTACGCGTTGAAATCGGTCCAGCGCGATTTCATGCCCGCGGTGCAGCCCGCCGACACGATCAACAGCAACAGAACGGACGTCTTACTCAACCGTGGATATCTTGATCATGTTGGTGCGGCCCCGTTGGGCGATCGGCATGCCCGTGGCGATGATGATGCGGTCTCCGGGTTGCACCACGCCTTGCTCCTTGAGGAAGGCCTCCATCACCTGCACGCTTTTGTCGGTGTCGTACAGGGCATCGACCTTCACCGATTGCACACCCCATACCAGGTTGAGCTGGCGCCGCACCTCCTGGGTTTCCGTGAAGGCGATCACCGGCACCGATGGCCGGTATTTGGCGATCCGTCGGGCGGTGGAACCCGAATGCGTGATCGTGCAGATGACCTTCGCATCCACCATGTCGGCCAGTTCCACACAGGTGTAGGCCAACGATTCGATCACCTGTTTCTCTTTCCAATCGGGTTTCACGAAAGCCATGTTGTTGTAGAACCCTTCGGCATGGGCTTCCACGTTGCGGCAGATGCGGTCCATCTGCTTGACGGCCTCTATGGGGAACTTGCCGCTGGCCGTCTCACCCGAAAGCATGACCGCATCGGTGCCGTCGAGCACGGCGTTGGCCACATCGGAGTTCTCCGCCCGGGTGGCGCGCGGGTTCGTGATCATGGATTCCAGCATCTGGGTAGCCGTGATCACGGGCTTTCCGGCTTTCCGGCACGATTCGATGATGCGTTTCTGTATGAGAGGCACCTTCTCGGATGGAATCTCGATGCCCAGGTCGCCCCGGGCCACCATGATGCCGTCGGCCTCCTCGATGATCTCGTCGATCACGTCGATGGCTTCCGGTTTCTCGATCTTGGCGATGATGCCCGCATTCGACCCCTTGGCCCGCACCCGGGAAATGATCTGCTGCACGTCGTCGGCCGATCGAACGAACGACAAGGCCACCAGGTCCACTCCCATGCTCAAGCCGAATTCCAAATCCTCGATGTCTTTCTCCGACATGGAGGAGATGGTCAGCTTGATGCCGGGCAGGTTCACGCCCTTGCGCGATTTGAGCAGGCCCCCGTTCACCACGAGGGCCTCCAGGTCTTCCCCGTTGGATTTGAGCACGCGGAATTCGAACAGGCCGTCGTCGAGCAGGATGGTATCCCCTTCTTTGGCTTCCTTGGCCAGGGTGGGGTAGTCGATCGGGATGAGGGTGGACGTACCCTGCACCTTCAGGTCGGGCGTGAGGGTCACCACGGCGCCGGTTTGGACGATCTGGGCACCGTCGGTCATCTGACCCACCCGGATTTTCGGCCCTTGCAGGTCCATCAGAATGGGGATGGAATACTTCACCTTCTTGGCCACATCCCGGATGTGCTCGATCACCTTCTGGTGGTCGGCATGGGTGCCATGGGAAAAGTTCAGGCGGACCACATTCATTCCGGCCTGTACGAGCTCGTAAATCCGCTCGTAGGTGTTCGAGGATGGGCCGATCGTGCAAACGATCTTCGTGCGGCGGTCCGAGCTGAGCATGGATGCGAATCGGGTGGATGAATGGGCCGAAGATAACGGGAAAATCCCCATTTTTTGCGTTATTTGCGCTATGCGCCGCTTCCGTATCCCGCATCGCTTCCTGCTGCCGGCTTTGCTCGCCCTGGCATCCTGTGCCGCACCCGAACCCACCCAGACCGATCGGGGCGACCAATACGGGTACCGGGACGGGTATCCGGAAATCAGGGTGTCTGTGGTGGGCACCTTCAACAGCGACCTCCAGCCGTCCCTGTCCATCCAGATCGACCTGGTGAAGGGCAGTTTCGTCTATCAGAAAGGGGAAGACGGTGCTTTTCACGCATCCGCCGCGGTCGATATCCAAGCCATCCGCAAAGTGGGCGAAGACCGCTGGAATCACACCGTTCCTACCACCACCATCGACTTCCGCGACGAAGACGAACGGATCGCCTTCTCCACCGATGTGCATCACCTGCGGACCGACGTGGAGGTGAGGCCGGGTGAATACGAGATCCTGATATCCGTGATGGACGGTTCGAGCCGGAACCGGACCACCCGCCGCGTGCTGGCCGATGTGCCCGACCCCGTAGCGCCCGTGGTCGGGCTTACCGGAGTCCAGCTGTACGGGGTCTTTTTCGGCGAACCCGAGACCCTGGAACCCATCACCACCTACGATGTCCAGAACCGGTTCGATGCCTTGGAATTCCGCTGGTTCGTGACCCTGCCTCCGCGGGCCGATTCGGCGCGGGTCGACATCCGGGTGCAGACCTTCGAAGCCGATACCAGCCACGCCCGCGAAATGGCGGGAATTCCGGTTAGTCCGGGCAGCCTGGCATACAAAGGCATCGAATATTCGGAGCCGGTCACCATCCGGGAAGTGAACCGATGGGCCGTGCAACGGTACCGCCCCTTGGAGATGCGATACCGGTTGGACGGCTCCCTGGTGGGCAATTACCGGTTGGAAGTGCGTATCCCGCAGGATGAGGGCGAGCCGGTCCTCAAGGCCCGGGAGTTCAGCATCAAGACATCCCATTATCCCAGCGTCAGGACCATCCGCGAATTCGCCGAACCCTTGGCCTACCTCATGACCCGCCGCGAATATGAGAATCTGATGAAAATCACGGATCCGGACAGTCTGAAACGGGAGATCGACCGGTTCTGGTTGTCGGGAACCCGCAACAAATCCCTGGCACGGCAGGTGATCGAACGCTATTACACCCGGGTGGAAGAAGCCAACAAACAGTTCGGTTCCTTCAAGGAAGGCTGGCGTACCGACATGGGCATGGTATATGTGCTCATGGGGCCGCCCTGGTATGTGGAGAACACGCTGGATACCAGTATCTGGTTCTATACCTACAACCGCACCGACCTGCGCTACGTGTTCGAATTCTACCGGCCCCGGATCGCCGACCAATATTTCCCGTTCCAGCATTACGTGTTGCAACGGCAGCGGTATTTCCACAGCCTGGAATACGAACGCATCCAGGACTGGCGCAGCGGTGCCATATTGAACGAACGCTGAGCCCGAAGGCATTGCGTATCATGCCCTGATTTTCACCCCAACCATGAACAACCACCCACCAACCATGCTGAACCATCGAACGGAAATCGTGACTACGGTTTCGGTCTTGGGTTTGATGATGGTCGCTACCGGATGCAAGGTATCCGGCGAAGCGGCCGCCGCAAACCGGACCATCATAAAAGAGACCATAGGTACGGCCGCAGCCGACAACCTGACCATCCAGGGCGAACGCGTACTGACGCGCCTGGGCTATACCATCTACCGTCGCGAAAACCAGGAAGTCATCTATATCGAAACCGACTGGAGCAACCGCCTGCCCAACGATGGGGAACAGGAATTGGGGATTGCCGAGGTCCGCACGAAGATCATTCTGCGTGGCCGCCCCTACATGCGCGGCGAATACACGGTAAGCGATCCCTTGTACACCGTGTATTTCGAGGGCTTCACGGAATACCGTTTGCCTGACACGCCGACCTGGATCACCATGGATCTGAATGAGGAAGCCACCGCCTATGTGAAAGGTGTGGCTTATGAGCTGAAAACGGAAATCGCCGGCCGATTCCTGCGCTGATCGGTAGCTGACCGCACCGGGCCGGATTCATCCAAAGAAAAAAGGCCCCTTCCGCGAGGAAGGGGCCTTTTTCATTGAGGCTGGTCGGATCACTTGATCGACTGCATGCCGCGGGTTACGCGCAATTTGGGTGCGCTGCCCGGCTGGCCGGGGCCGCCGTAGCTGTAGTAAGGCATCTGCAGGGCGCCGAGTTCGTTGTAGGGCAC
>JANJTJ010000049.1 GCA_024711145.1 Balneolales bacterium | reverse complement strand
ACGATGAGGTTGCGCGCAGGGAAGGCGCCGTGCCGCGGACCGGCCTCCAACCGATGCCAGGCCTCCTCGAGGTCGTAGCCGATCTCGCGCCAGGAAAGCACCACATAGCCCTGGTGCCAACTTTCGCCCGAACGCCACTCGGTGCCTTCGGTCACGATGCCGACCTCGTCGGCTTCGCGGATGGGCACCCGGAAATCGTCCGGATAGAGGAGGATGCGCTTGAGGTCGGGATAGCGGTCGTCCTCATGGCCCAGCCGCATGCGGCAGGCGTAGGCGGCTACCACCAGCTCCATCTCCCGCGATACCGAAATGCCGTCGCACCCTTCGAACGGATACCGCTTCAGGAAGGTCGGTATGCGCTCCGCAAGGCGGGTCCGCAGCGGCTCATCCAACGATGCGAAGAACGGTATTTCGTCGTGCAGGAACCGGATTTCGTCGGTCGTGAGGGGTGTGGGCGGGCGGCGGAACCAGGAAAGCAACTAGTGAAGGATAAAGGATAAAGGATAAAGGATGAAGGATGAATGAAGATATTATCACCCACCACCCATCACCCACCACATGAATCGCCTTGCCTGGTATATCACCCTGCTGACCGCCGCCTACGCGTTCTGGGCATTTCCCCGGCTGCCGGCGCGCATACCCATCCATTTCGGGCCGGACGGTACGCCCGATGGCTGGGGTGGACCCTATTCCATCTTTCTGCCGGTGGTATTGGGCATTGTAGTGCAGGGCATGATGGCCGGCGCGGTGAAACTCTCCACCGTGTTGCCCATGAACATCCCCAAGGGGCGCGACCCCGACGTGGAGAAAGCCTGGGCCTTGCGGTTCCTGTCGCGCGTGCGGGTGTGGGTGGCCGCCCTGTTCCTGCTCATCCTGTGGAACACGGTGGAGGTGGCATTGGGCGGGCGTACCGACCTGCATCCCGTTTTCTATGGGTACACCATCGGTGGGGTGGTCGTGATCCTCTGGGTGGCCATCCGCCGGAGTTGGTCGAAGCCGGAACAAGTGTAGGATAGCGCAACATATCCGAAGTGCCGATGCGGAACTTCCCTGCAGGAGGATTTCCATATGGATGCCACACACGCCCACTTGTTGGTGAACCACGTACCGATCCTGTTGCCGGTGATCGGCCTATTGATACTATTGGCCGGCATGTGGTCGAATTCGGAGGCGGTGAAACGCACGGCCTATGTGCTGTTCGTGGCGGCGGCATTCGCGGCCGGCGCGTCCATGCTCAGCGGCGAAGAGGCGGAGCACGCGCTTGAAGGCGTGATTCCCCAGGCCGAAACCTACATCGAACCGCATGAGGAGGCCGCCGAGGTGTTCGCCTATGCCACCTATGTGCTGGCCGCCGTGTCGTTGCTGGCGCTATGGGTGTCGTTCAAGCGCCCCGGTGCGCAGAAATGGGTGCCGGTGCTGGTGGCGGTGGTGGCCTTAGGCGCCATTGCGACCGGCGTGCGCACGGGCGCTACCGGTGGCGAGATCCGCCACGAGGAAATCCGCTAGGCACCGGCCGGCGGCCGCAACTCGTCGATCACGAGCTTCCGCATCCCGAACATGGCTTGGGTGGTGGCCGCGCCGTGTACCGGGTCCGACAACCACCGGCCCAGGTCGGTGGGTACGATCTGCCAGCTTACGCCGTGGGGGTCGCGTAGCCAGCCGCAACGGCTTTCCTCGCCACCCTCGGCGGTGAGTGCGTTCCACAGGCGGTCGATTTCGGCCTGGTCGGCGCAGAACCGCATGAGCGATACGCCCTCGTCGAAGGCGAACCCGTGGTCGTAACCGCTTTCGGATGCGATGAACGGGCGCCCGTCCAGCACGAATCGGGCATGGCTCACCAACCCCGCCGTGTTGTCGTCGCCTTCCGCATAGCGCTTGATGAACTCGATGTGCGAGTTCGGCAGCAAGGCTGCATACCGGTTCATGGCCTCTTCGGCCCGGCCGGCCTGGGCTCCGGTGAACAGCAGGGCGGGTACGATGGCCGGCCCCTCCAGCGGCTTGACCAAGCGCATGAGCTGCCAGTTCACACCCCAGCGGTCGGCGATCCAGGCGTAGCGGGTGGCCCAGGGGTAGGCATCCAACGGCATCAGCGTGCTTCCGCCTTCGACCAACCCCGCATGCACGCAGTCCAGCGCTTCATCCGTCTCGAAAAACACGAACAAGGATATGCTGGGATTGGGCCGGTATTTGGGGCCGGCATTCATGAAATGGACCGGGTGCCCACCCATGCTCAATTCCACCATGAAGCCGTTGTCGGAGACGATCCTGGTTTCGGGGAGGAGTTCCGCATAGCGTGCGGCGGCTGCGGTGGCTTGGGATTCGAACCAGAAGCAAGGGTGTGCCATTGGAGGTTTCCGGATAGGATTATCTGAAAATAAGGCGTGGCGCTTGCTGTCCGTCCCGGATAAGTCGTTACTTGACCAGACAATGGAAACGTTCGATTACAGCACGCTTTTCCACCACAACCCCCTGCCCAACTGGGTGTACGATGCGGAAACGCTCGACATTTGCGCGGTGAACCAGGCGGCTCTGGACCACTACGGCTATACAAGGGACGAATTCCTGGGGCTGAACATCCGCGACCTGAGGCCGCCGGAGGAAGTCCATAGGGTGGCCGAAATCCGGCACATGTTCGACAACCAAGTCGGCAACTTGCGTTTGGGCGTGTTCACCCATCGCAAAAAAGACGGCACCCTCATCCAGGTCGAGGCGAACGGGCACAAGGTGGAATTGCACGGCCGCCCCTGCGTGCTGGTGACCGTGATCGACGTGACCGAGTCCGACTACCATCTGCGCAAACATCCGGACCAGCTCACCGACATCGAACCCCGCATCGGCCGGGAGAGCCACTATTCCGGACTGGCCGAATTGAAGGTGGCCGAAATCCTCGCTTCCATATCCGACGCCTTCTATGCGGTTGACCGGAACTGGCGCTTCACCTATTTCAACAAGGAAGCCGAGCGGTTGTTGGGCCGATCGGCCGATGAGGTGATCGGCCGCGACATCTGGGAGGTGTTTCCGGCGGTGGTGGGCACCGTGTTGGAAACCTTGTACCGACGGGTGGCCGAGCACGACCTCCGCCACCAGATGGAATACTACTATCCGGGCGACGGCAACTGGTACGATGTGAGCGTCTACCCGTCGGGTGGGGGGGTATCGGTCTATTTCAAGAACATCAACGAACGCCGTGCCGCCGCCGAAGCGCTCAATAAAGCCTATGCCGAAAAGATCTCCATCATCGAAAGTATCGGCGACGCCTTCTTCACCATAGATCGGGATTTCACCGTCACCTACTGGAACCACACCGCCGAGCGGCTGCTCGGAGTGAACCGGACGGATCTGATCGGAAAGAACCTGTGGAGCGTTTTCCCCGATGCGGTGGACCTACCCAGTTACCGCTACTACCACCAGGTGCTCGAAACGGGCCACCCGGCCACCTTCGAAGACTATTACGGCGTTTGGTTGGAAGTGAACGCCTACCCGGCCGAGAACGGCCTCAGCGTGTTCTTCCGCGACATCACCCTGCGGAAAACCCACGAACAGGAGATGATGGCCCTGAATGCCGAGTTGAAGCGGTCGAACCAGCAGTTGGAGCAGTTCGCCTTCATCACCTCGCACGACCTGCAGGAGCCGTTGCGCATGATCACCAGTTTCCTGAACCAGTTGGAGCGCAAGTATGCCGACCAGCTCGACGAGCGGGCCCGGCAATACATCGGGTTCGCCACGGACGGGGCCGTCCGCATGAAACAGATCATCATGGACCTGCTCGAATACAGCCGCGCCGGGCACCCCGACGAAACGGCACTGCCTGTGGACCTGAATGGCATCATTACCGATTACAAGGTGCTCCGCTCGCGCGTGATGCACGAGAAGAACGTGGTGCTGCACGTGCCCGAACTACCCGTGGTGATGGGGTATAAGGCACCATTGACCCAAACCCTGCACGGCCTGCTGGACAACGCCATCAAATACGCCCGCGAGGGCGTGCCGCCGGAAATCCGTCTGCAAGTGGAGGATACCCCCGAGGCCTGGGTATTCCATGTGCTTGACAACGGCATCGGCATCGAACCCCAGTTCCACGAAAAGATCTTCATCATCTTCCAGCGCTTGCACAACCGGGACCAATACGGCGGTACCGGCATCGGTCTGGCCATCGCCAAGAAGAACATCGAATCCTGGGGTGGCCGCATCTGGCTCGATTCCAAGGCCGGCGAGGGCACTACCTTCCATTTCACCCTACCCAAACCCGACCATGCGTGATGTTGAAATCCTGTTGGTGGAAGACAACGAAGGCGACATCGTGCTCACCCTCGAGGCCTTCGAGGAAAGCAAGATCAAAACCCGCATCCATGTGGCCCGCAACGGGCAGGAAGCGTTGGATTTCCTCTTCAGGCAGGGTGCGCACAGCCAGGCCGTGCGACCGGACCTGGTGCTGTTGGACATCAACCTGCCGGTGTACAGCGGGCACGACGTGCTCATGCGCATCAAAGAAGCCCCCGAGCTGAAGAAGATCCCTGTCATCATGCTCACCACGTCGTCCAGCCGGCTCGATGTGAACCGGGCCTACGAGCACCATGTGAACAGCTTCGTGACCAAGCCCCTCGACATGGAGGGATTCCTGACGGCCGTGCTGAAGATCGAGGAGTTCTGGTTGCGGTTGAGCCGACTGCCGGAATGATTCAGGGGTCGTGGCGGAGCACCACGTTGCCGGTTTTCATACCGGTTTCCACGTGGCGCGTGGCATCCACGATTTCCCGGAACGGCCGCACCGAATCGATCACGGGCCGGTAGGCGCCCGATGAGGCCAGGGCGGCGAACCGTTCGGCATCGGCCTGGGAAATGGTGGGTATGGGGAACAGGACCCGCTTGCCTTTGGTGAATAGGCCGCGCAGGGCCAGCGTGATGTTTTCGGCCCGCGGACCCAGTTCGGTGCTCATGTACACCCCGTCGGGTTCGAGCACGGAGATGAAATCGCGGAAGCGGCGTTTGCCCACGGCATCGAACACGATATGGTAGGTACCGCCCCGCGCCACCACGTCCTCTCGGGTGTAATCGACCACCTGGTCGGCGCCGAGCGAGGCCACCAGTTCCAGGTGCGGGGTGGCGCACACGGCGGTAACCTGCGCGCCGGCCTGTTTGGCCAGTTGCACCGCCGCCGAGCCGATGGCGCCGGTGGCTCCGTTCACCAACACCCGCATGCCGGCGCGCAGCCCGGCGGCCCGCCAGTCGCAATCGGCATAGTGGGCGCCTTCGAGCAGGGGTGCCGCTTCCTCATAGGTCCAGCCATCGGGTATGCGGGCCAAGGCATCGGTTTGGCGCGAAATGCGGTATTCGGCGTGCGACCCGAACCGGGCGTCGTCGAAACCGAACACGCGGTCGCCCGGCGCGAACCGGGTGACGCGGTCGCCCACGGCCACCACCTCGCCGGCGTATTCGCAGCCCAGGATCGGATGCCGGGGTTTCAGCAACCCGCCTCCCACAAACCGGATGATGGCGTATTCGGCGCTTCGGAAGCCGCAATCGGTGCGGTTCACGGTGGTGGCACGCACCCGGATGAGGAGCTCGTCGGCCTTGGGTTGCGGAACGGGTACCTGTTCCAGGCGGAGCACTTCGGGTGGGCCGTAGGCGGGCGCCACGGCGGCGGTCATGAGCTTCATGCCCGCAAATTAGGGGCTATGTGCGCTTTTTGAGTCGGCGCCAGGCATAACCGGCCCCGGCCGCCGCCAACAACCCCAAGCCCCCGTCGATGGGAGCCTGGGCCGGCGGTGGTAGCAGGGTGGGCGGTGGCGGGGCTTGGGCCACCAGAACGGTTGCCGTGCCGAGCACCAACAGGATCATCACTAGGTATTTCATGGCGGGGTCCCTATTTGAGTAAGGTGAATTTGCGGGTGAGCACGCGCCCGCCCGATTCGAGCCGGTACAGGTACACGCCGGAGGCGAAGCGGGCTCCGTCGAAGCTCACCGTATGGCGACCGGCCGGCATGGCCCCATCCACCAGTACCGCCACCTCGCGCCCCAGCAGGTCATAGACCGTGAGCCGGGTGTTGCCGGCGGCCGCCAACCGGTAGGCGATGGTAGTCGACGGATTGAAGGGGTTGGGATAGTTCTGGTCCAACCCGAACACGAGCGGCCCATCGGCGGGCGGTTCTACCTGGGTGATGGTGATCGGCGAGAGCTTCAGCACGAACCGCGTGAGCTCGGCGCCGGCGCCGGTCCAGGCGAATTCGAGCGGCTCTTCCAGGCGGGTGACCGCACCGGTTTCGGTGTCGAGCACGGCGTAGTCCCAGCCCTGCGGCAAGGCGTTCGCATGCAGTACGAGGCGGTAGGTGCCGCTGGCGGTCGATCGGATGCGCAGCGGTACCGCAAGCTCTTCGGTAAGCAGGGGCAAGTGGTTGATGTCCAAGCGGATGCTGTCTTGGATGACCGAAGCCAACTGCACATACTGCGCCGAGTAGGGAGCCAGCTTGAAGGCGTCGTGCGCGTCCAACCCGAGTTTTCCTTCGGCATCGAAGGAGAACCAGGCGCGGTTGGAGCGACCGTCGGGGCTCTCGACCTTCAGCGCGAAGGTGGCGGCGGCCTGGGTCTGCACCACTTTGCCCACGAATTGCGTCGCGCCGGCACGCCGCGCCGAGAAGGGTGCGGCAAGGCTGGGGCTTTCGCCCATGGTGGCTACGAAGAAGGCATTGAATGCCCCGATGCGGCCGTCGGTAAGGCTGCCTGTGCTACCGTTCCAGGTGACCCACTCGTCGGCGTTGGCGTCCCACAGGTAAGGCACATCATACACGCCATTCCGGGTGAGGTCGCCCCAGAGGATGTCGGTGGCATACGGGTTGCCCACGAGCGCCCATCCGTCGGTGTTCGGGTTGAGACGCGTGGTAAGGGGCGCGTCCTGGAGGAGGCCTTGGCCCGTTACCGCCAGTGTTTTGGGGAAACTGCCCTGGCCGTCGGGATCGGTGGCGTACACATAGGCGAAGACGCCCTCACCCGGCTGCAGGGGTTGCGAACTGCTGCTTACCGGTACCCAGTTCGCCGCGCTGTTCGATCCGTTGGCCGTGTTCCAGGTGAACACGTGCGGGTTGGCGTCGGGGTTGGCGGTGCCTTCGAAACCCTGGGTCCATATCCCGTCGAGCAGGTCGCCGACCGTGGTCGGTACCGGACTTGCCAGAAGCCTCCAACCGGCCTGGCCGGTCAACTGCGCCGAGTATTCCGCTTGCTGGTTGATCGGAATGGTGGAGGCCACCCAGTTGCCGTTGTCGAAGAAGCTCGTCCGGTAGCCCTGGGTACCGAGCGCGGCATCGCTCACGAGATTCCCCGTGCTCTCGTTGAATTGCGCATACAGCACGAGAGCGGGTTGGAAGGTGGGCGGCAGGGTGCCGTGCATGTCGTCCCAGATCTGCAACGGGGTACGACTACCATTCCAAACCCGCAGTTCGTCGATGGTGCCGACGAACGGATACCCGCCATCGGTGCGAATCCCGATGTTGAGCGATTCGCTTGTGGTGTAGGTGCCGGTGTACGGATTCCCGGAAGTGTAACCGGAGGCGGTCAGCGGAACTTCCACCCCGTTCAGGTACACGCTGACCCTGGCACCGGCCACATCGAAGGTGGCGCTTACGTGGGTCCATTCACCCGACCGGATCGAGTTGGCCTGCGTGTCATAGAAGGCACCGGCTCGGGGGATGAACCGCAGCGAGCGGTTGGCTCCGGAAAGGTGCAACTCCATGAACTCGTTGCCTTTGGAGGTGAGGAACTGCACGGCCCGGGTGGCATCGTCGGTCTTGAACCACATCTGGATGGTGTGGCTGGTGAGGCTGTTCAACCACGTGTTGTTGGCGAACCAGATGTAGGCGGTGTTCCCATCGAAGCGGTGGGCATTGCCCGCGGTCTGTTGGTATGCCACCTGGATGTCTCGCGCCACAATGTATTCGCCATTCGATGTGGAATCGAGTTCGAACACGATGTCGTTGCCTTGCTGGAACGAGGCGGCATCGGCTACTCGGGTCCATCCGGCATCGCTGCGCAACGGTCGGTGGTACAATTTGAATTGCGACATGGCGACCGACCCGGTGACGAATCCGCCCGGCAGGCTGAAATGCAGCGCGAGGAGGTCTTCGGTGGTGTCGAACAGCTGCAACACGAAGATGCGGTCGTTGGTGACCAAGGCCAGGGTATCGGGTGCGTTGGCCACGGGGGTCATGTATTGCCCCAGCAACACGGCATCGATCGGCTCGGGGTCTCCTTCCTCCACCACCCGCTGCAGTTTCAGGTTGGTACCGGCGATGAGTACGTCGGTCACGTCGTAGGCGAAGGTCAGTCCGGGGTACATCCGATATCCGGCCGGAACGAACCGACTGCTACTTCCCAGGTGGATCGACGAGCTATTCACACTGTTGATGGTGGTGTCTGTCGCAGATTCGTTGAATTGGAAGGCGGCGACCATACCGGCTGTGGGTGCGCTCACGATCCGGTTCATCGTATGGAGGATGGACCACAGCGGCGTACCACCGGCACGATAGATGGCGAGTTCGTCGAGGTCGCCCCGATAGCCTTCCCCGGCTATCAGGTCGGCGGTTCCACCGAAGACCAGGGTGTCCCCGGCACTCGACACATCTGCCCGCACCATGCCATCCACGTAGATGCGGTGGCGGAGCGAGTCGGAGACCAGACCGATATGGTGCCAGGTTCCGGCTTGGATGAGACCGGCCGAGGTGGCCACGGAGTCGCGCACGGTGCCGTTGTCGGCCACGAAATACACGGCGCCGGCCGGGGTGGTGCCAAGGGCGAACCGCTGCCCGTTGCGCAGCAAGGTGGCGGGTTGGTCTATTGCCGAAGGGTTCACCCACATCGAAAGGGTGAGGTGGTCGGCCAGGTAGAAGTCGTCGGTGGCGTTGCCCAGGGTTATGGCATCGTCTCCGGAGAAGCGGAGGGCGTTGCCGGCCACATCCGTGAACGCCGGCACTCCCTGGACATGGGTGTGATTGATGGCCAGGTAGTTCCGGTTGTAGGCGACATACAGATCGCCCTGCTGGGTGTCGTAGTATTCGAACACCATAAACTCGTAGCTGGTGCCCGGCTCGAGTCCGGTAACTGTGACCGATGCGCCGGTGTCGGCATAGACCACACGGTAGCCGTTCTGGATTTCGGTGGTGGGATCGGTGATGTCGGTAGATGCCCGGAACCGCAGGCCTTCGAACCAATGCGCACTGATGCCGCCACCACTTTCTTCGTTACCAATTGTGGAGGCCAGGATCAACCGGTGGGTACCGGAGCCTCGTTCCACATCGATGCGCGCGGTGGTCGTCGTGAGGTAGTGTGCTACAGCCGACACCGGCGCCTGCGCAGGCGAAACATCGAAGTGGGTGTAGAATTGGTTGCTTCCGAATTCCGGGTCCGGATCATAATACCCATCGTCGAATACGACATCGTTGAAGTCGATCTGCGTATTCATGATGAAGACGCCCTGCCCGAAGCGGTTGTTTTGGACCTGGTTTCCGACGAACTCGATCTGGATGAGGGTCAGGTAACCGGAACGCTGGAAGAGGGCGCCACCGAAACTGTAGCCGTCGGCGCCGCGGGTGCTGGTTGCGACGTTATAGTTGCCGAATCCGCTTGGCGCTACAGGTGAGCCGGCCCCCGCACCACCGCCGAAGGCACCGGCACCTCCGGGGGCACCGCCACCGCCGCCGAAACCGCCGTTACCGGTGCCACCCAAGCCCACACCGGGTGCGTCGCCACCACGGCCGCCCATACCTACCAACTCGCTGCCGAGTCCGCCGGTGGCCGAGTTGCTGTGGAACAGCACGTTGTATGCCGTTACAGAACCGTAGTGGGCGAACAGGGCGCCACCCATGCCGGCGCCGCCTCCGCCTCCATCCACACCATCCGTTCCGCGGGCGAACCCGTTGCTCACGGTCATATCACTCAACTCGAAAGACAAGTATGGCTCGCTGTTCGAGCGGAAGATGGAATCGGTACCCACGGTGAACGGACGGAACTGATCGCCCGCATCGATGGTGAAGAGGTCGCGGCCAGGACCAAGCAACGCCATACTCGACGTGACGGTGGGCAGGGGAGCCGTCAACATCAGGCTGCCTTCCACTACGATATGGATCACGTTCGTTTTGGGGCCGTCCGCGGTGCGTGCGGCGTCTCCCGGCCGGAGTTTGCGGGGCCCTTCCACCACGGTCTCATTCAATCGTGTCATCGCATAGCGCAGGGTGCCGTGCTGGCCTAC
Source organism: Balneolales bacterium (assembly GCA_024711145.1). Lineage (GTDB taxonomy): Bacteria > Bacteroidota > Rhodothermia > Balneolales > HLUCCA01 > JANJTJ01. Next base: position 32,511 of record JANJTJ010000049.1, on the reverse strand, counting down.
GCCGTGGTCCGTGTCGGCCAGGGAGGTTACGAAATAGGTGGTGCCGGACGTGCTGGCGGGTATGGTTTCGCTGCTGACCTGCGCATCCGAGCCTGCCGGGAAATCAAAGTATTGTGCGATGAGGGTGACGGTTGGGAAGACGCCTTCATGGTCTTCCTGCACGGTGGATCCTTCGCCGCCCGGCAGTCTTTTTTCGATCGATGTGACCAGTGGGAGCTCGATGTCGATCCACTCGGTACCGGTGAGTTCTTGCCCGTAATTGTAGTTGATTTGGAAGTTGCCGAGATCCGGATTGACATAGTTGGCACGTACGACGATCGCCTGGCCCATGGGATTGACCCGCCCGATGGCGGTGATCGATTCGTCTAGCGGATCGACTACGATGCCATGCAATTCCACCAGGGGTATTCCGGCCGGGGTGACCAAGGGTACCGCCGACGAGACGGTCACTTTGTTCGGATCGGCCGCGTCTTGTACCAACACCTTCACTTCGTATTCGGTTACCGGAGCCAGACCGGACACATTCAGATGGACGATCTGGGGATCGGAAACGAAGGCGGCGTAAACGGCCGCTGTGGTGTCGGTATAGCCTTGCCCCACCAGCCCGTACGCCAAGCGCAGATAGGTATTCAACCCGCGGTTGAAGAGTTCCACCGTTACGCTGCCCTGGCCGTTGGCGTCGGCCGTCAGATTGGTGATGGCGGCACCCGGCAGGATGGTGTTGAAGTGGATGGTGTCGGATGCCACATCGAACCCGGCCCCGAAGACCGACATGCGCGCCATGTAGGTGGCCTGGTAGTCCAGGTCCACCATGTTGTTCGTGATGGTTACCGGCTCGGTACCGCTGCCGACATCGATCACGGCCGTTGCCTGGGTCAACGATCCTCCGGTTCCGTAATCGAACCGGATTTGCGTGGGTATGCCGTTGGGGTTCACCACCGCTTCAAAAAAGCCTTTCTGATCGGGGGTGGTGAAGGCGCGGACGAAGGTGAAGTCGGGGCCCGGCGTGGTGAAGCTCATGGTGTCGCTCCGGCTCACCAATCCGTCGGTTCGGGCTTCGGCCAGGAACCGCACATCGACGTGGATGCCGGGGGTGGGTATCAGCCGGTTGATGGTTACCGGTACTTCCGAGCCGGCCACTTCGATGGAATCGGTTGCGGAGGCCGGGTCTGCGGATCCGATGCCGTACCACAGCTTCACATAGGTGTCGAATCCGCCGTTGTCCACGATGATGGGAACCTGCAGGTCGCCTTCGGCGGTGCGGCTGGGAGTGCCGAACGTGAAGGCGGGGTAGGCCAGGGTGGTGGATACCGTGTCGGACCGGATGGGGTCGTAGCCCTCGCTTTCCAGGACCACGGAGGCATATACGGTGCTGAAGCGGTCGAGCCCGGCAAGGGTTTCGGTGATGGCCACGGTGGCGCTGTCTCCCGATACGGCAACCGAAGCGGTGGTCTGGTCCAGGGTGCCCGGCTGGGTGCCGTAAGCGATGCGGTAGGTGAGGTCGCGGCCGGCCGGAATCACGACGCCTGTGAGTACGGCTTGCAGGCTGGAATCGGGCCGCAGGGCCAGTTCCACGGCCAGCGGAGCGGCGGTGAAGGCGATGGCCAGCGTGTCGGAAAAGATGAATGTGTTGAAGTTGACGTGGTCATAAGCGGAGAACACGGCATAGTAGGTCTGGCCGATGGTGAGCCCGTCGAAGCTGACGCTGTAGGCTTGTTCGGAAGGCTCGGTCAACTGCGTATCGCCGAAATTGGCCAGATTCGCCAGGTCCGGCGTGGAGGAGATCAACCCCTGTATGGTGGTGGGAAGGCCGTTCGGGTCAACCACACTGTTCACCACGGCCCGGAAGGTGCCGCCTCCGGTAGAGGTCACGTCCACTTCGCCCAGGGTGATGATCTGGGATCGGGTAAAGACCGAACCGATCGCGGATCGGGTGACATACCCGTTGTGATTCAACTCGAATTGATAGTAAACCGTGTCATTGCGCACCACGGGACCCATGGGCAAGTTGAATTGGTTGATGCCTTCCGTCATGAAGGTCATGGTTTCCGAGACATGCACCAGGCTGTCGGGATGCGGGTGGTACCCGAATCGGGCCACCACATCGGTGGATCGCGACGGGTTCGTCATGGCCAGGTCGATCATCAGGGAGTTGTCCGACCATAGTATCGCCGGCGTTTGCGCGAACGCCAGGAGTTCGGGGAAGTCGAAGAGGATGGTGGTGGTGTCGGCGTAGGTCGGCGACAACCCGTTGGCCTGAGCCGCCAAAGCCAACACGGTGCCGCTGTATCGGGGCACCGCCGGCAGGGTCACCTGCACGGCCACGGGCTCGTCGCTACCCGCTACGAGTACGAAATCCGTCGATTCGGACCCGACTTGGTTGTTCGACCATTCCACCCAGAACTGCACATCCTTGCCCTTGGTGTCGATCATGGCATCCACCCGGGCGGTCAGATCCTGGAATTGGGTCACCTGGCTGCTGAGCACGACCGGTTTCGCATAGTTCCAGTTGAAGACCGCCGAACGGTAGGTGCGTTGGTCGTACCCGCGGATGATCACCAGGCGGGCGAAATGGGTCTTGGATTCATCCAACCCGGACAAACTGAAATTGGTGGTGAATTCCTCCGCATCCGACGATCCGTAGTTGCGCCATTCGTACTGGTTGATCAGGGAATCGGGGTGGGTTCCGTACAGCAAGCCGTAATAGCCGGTGCTGCCTTCCCGGGTGATCTTGGCGGTTATGAATGCCGATCCGTCCTCCTGGGGCTGGACTGCTTCCCGGTTGATGCGCGGGAAGGTGGTGTCGAACCAGAGGCTGTCGCTTGCGTTGGTGCGTTCGCCATTGCTAACCACCAGCCGGGCACGGTAGGCGGTGTTCGGGTCCAACGGACCGAAACGGATTGGTACCTCGGTGATCTGGTCCTCCAGGGTTTCCACCTGCACGGGCACTGTGGTCTGCACCAAGGTTCCGTTTTCTTCGCGGTAGGTTACCCATGCGGTGGTTTCGAGTCCGCCGGGTTCGATGTATCCGATGATGGAACCGTAAATCGGTTCGCCGATGGAGTCCACCTCGACATAGGTGGTATAGTCGTAGATGGTAACGCCGGGGTAGTTCGTGTCGAACGCCACGGTGTCGGATCGGGTGGTGTCGGCCGACCCCACAACCGTGAACCGTTGGGTCAAGTGGTAGTCGGCGAACCGGTCCAGGTCTTCCAAGGCACGGGTTACCACCACGGAATCGAAGCCGCTGATGCGCATCGGCGTACCGATGGCCACCAAGCTGTCGGGCGGGGTGCCCAGGAGGAACTGATGGTCGAGGCTGCGGCCGTTCGGGAATACCGTTGTGGATACGGTGGCGCTCAGGTCCGGCAGGAGCTGCACCACCGGCGTTCGGGCGAACGGAGGCGATTGGAAGAACAGGCTGAGGGTGTCGCTCTGCGTGAGCCAGCCGGATGCGCCACGCCCCTGTATGGCGAAGTGGTAGGTGGTACCGTGAGTGAACGCTTCCGCTTCCAAGATGGCCTCGATGTCGGTGTAGCGCTCGGAAGTGGTCAAGGTCACGAAGTCGCTCATCGCGGTAAGCGAATCGGCACGGGTTCCCCGCAGAATCCGGTAAGCGTACTCGAGGTCGGGTTGTGCTTCGAGTTCGACACGGATTGCCACATCCGCACCGGAATAGGAGACGGTGGGTTGGTAGTAATCGACGAAGTAGGTGTCGACATTCAGCGTGTCGGAATAACCGCTCTTGTTCGATGGATTGGTGGCCTGAAGCCGGATTGAGAACGTCTCGTCTTCGTTGAGATTCGTCATCGGAACGACGACATTGACCGGAGAGGTGCTGGCGCTGGCTGTCACGGAGTATCTGCTGTCCTGCGTGTCGAAATCGGTGTCGCCTTGGGCGGCGTATTGACCACGAATGGTGACGTTCTGGTTTTTCGTGTTGACGGTGGCGTAGGCGTTCAGCACCAGGTTGTCGCCCATGCGCACCGAATCGAGCGTCACTTCCGGAAATGTGGTGTTGAATTCGACGACATCCGAATAGGTGGTGGGTCCGCCGTTCAGATCTTCGACCACCCATTGCCCGAAGTACCTGGCATCAGGTGTCAGGCCGCTGATGTCGAGCGTGCGGGTACCCATCGTGGAACCCGTGATCTGGTTCGGATCGGCGACGGTCTGGCTCAGGTCGGTTTCATCGGTTCCAAAGCGGATATATCCGCTTTTCGGGGACCCATGCGCATTGGTGCCGTAATAAGCGGTAACGCTGGTAGGCGTAACCACATCCGGATTGAAGAACGAGATGGTCGCATACCGCATGTCGATCGCGAGGGTGTCGCTACGTTGGGTCGGATAGCTGGCATTCGTGACCGCCAAGGCGGCGTAATAGATGAGGCCGGGGGTCAGGTTGGTGAGGAGCGAATCCGGACCGGTGAGGTCCAGGTTGTTCCGGTCGGTGCCGTACTGGACTACCGAGGTCACCGTTCCGCTGTTCGCTTGGATGCTGCCGTGGAACCGTGCGCTGAAATTTTGGAATGTGGTTATGCTATCCAAGGTGGCGGTCGGCAAACCGGCGAACAGGATGCTTCCGATTTCGCTGAAAGCGGTTCTGCCGGTGGCGCTCCGGGCTTCCACCCGCACGAAATAGGTGGTACCGGGGCTCAACGCCTCGCCCGGATTCAGGTAGCGTTCAAAACCCGTCGTCTGGTCGGGGTTGTTGAAGTTTCCCGGGGCGAATCCGGTCTGGTCTGCCGCCAGGGCTTCCGCATCGGTTCCGAACAGGATGCGATAGGTGGCTTCCGAAGAACCGGCCGCGTCGAAACTGCCGCTCACCCGGATGTGCTCGGCTCCGTCCGCATAGGCCAGGCCCAGCTCCACCTGCGGGTTCTCTACGAAATAGGTATCGAACGAGAGCGTGTCGGTTCGGATGAGGTTGGCCCCAATCCGCGCCTCCATGATTACCTGATAGATGGCGTTGTTGTCGATGGCGATTCCGCTCGCCAAGGCCTCGACGGCTTCGGTACCCGAACCGGCGGCGGACCATTCGGTAGCGGAGCCCAATTCCGTGGTGGTGCCGTACCGGAACCGGTACTCGGCATCGAAGCCGTTCGGATAGACCGCTCCGCCGAAGGTGGCGCCGGTCTGCGGGTCCGCATCCGCCAGGGTGAGGTCGGCGCCGGGCCATCGGGTGCTGAACGTGAGCGTGTCCGACTGGCTGACCACTTCGTCGTTGTTGAAAACGCTCAACACGATGTGGTACGTCTGCCCGGGAGTCAGCGATTCGAGGGTGCGGTTGATGGCGACGGCCGAGGTCCCGTTCCCCAATGCCACCGCATCGGTGGCTGTCAGGCTTTCGAGATCCGTTCCATAGAGGATGGAGTAGGATGTCGCAAATCCGTTCGGATTCGCACTTCCGGTCACAACGACGCTTCCGTCAGGAGACGGCACTGCCGAGGATAGAACCGCAGATGGAATCCCGTAATACACCACCGACAACGTATCGCTGTAGGTCAGTTTCCCGGTCGGACCTTTCCCGATCAGCACGAGGTCATACGTCTGGCCGAATACCAGGTCGTCGTTCGGCAACCACACGGTCTCGTCGAGCGTGCCGGTGGCGTTAATGGGGATGAAGTCGGTTTCGAAAGCGCCATATCGGATCTTGTACTCCGAGCCACTACCGGCGGGGAGCCCGAGCCGGACCGTGGCGGTGAGGCGGGTTGCTTGCGGGTTTTCGCTGTCGACCGCCACATCGGTGCCGAAGCCGAGCACCTCGAGGTAGGAGGTATCGAAACGCTGGGCTGCCGTTTCCACAATCTGGGAGGCGGTTTCGGCCACAAGCTTCACGTAATAGACCTGGTTGCGGTCCAATCCCTCGAGGGCCGCCTCCACCTCCACCGGTTCGGTGCCGGCGCCGGCCGAGACGGTCTCGGTGCCATGGGTCATGTTGTCCGGATCGGTACCGTACAGAAAATGGTAGGTGGTGGCCACGCCGTTGGGGTTCACGGTGCCGGAGACCACGGCGCCGAGGTCCTGCGTCGTGGTGGGGGTGTTCAGCACGAGCGTGGGGCTGGTGAGCGCCGCACCCGAAATGGAATACTTGCTGGCCAGATAGCGCTCCACCAAGGTGCGTTCCGGGGCACTCAGAGTGCGGTCGTAGATGAGCACTTCGGCGATGTGGCCGTACAGGGGGTAAGTCCCGTCGTTCCGCATACCCAGCCGGAACATGGCGTCGGTGGCGGATCGGGCATCGCCGAACTGCCCGGCGTCCACACCGTTCACCCGGGCCACACCGGTTGTGGCGGACGCCCGAACGCCGAAAATCCGAGGCGTGCCGTCGGTGAACGCCTGGTCGGCGCCGTTGTCCACGAACATCGGATTTTTGGGGATGAATCGGAGCCCGGCGGCACCGTTCAGGTGCAGCTCGTGGTAAGCCAGGCCACCCGATCCCAGGAACTGGATGGCCGGGTTGCCGCTTTTGGCCACAACGAACATCTCATAGTCGCTGTCGGTGAGGCCGAGCGTGCTGGTGTTGGCGATATGGAGCGCTTGCACCCCGCTGAATTGCAAGGCCGGCATGCCGTTGATGGCGTTCGGGCTGTAGACCGGCTGGCTGGCCGGGGGGAACGCCCGCAACCCGTTGCCCGACACGTCGAGCCACTGGTCCACCACCGCGTTCTCCACGGTGGTGGAGGTGCCCGCATCGGCTTTGAGGTGTACCCGAAGCCCCGAGGCGGGAATCGACGCGACGGGCGTGCCCGTGGGTTGGTCCGTGATGGCGACTTCCCCGGTCGGAGATCGGACCGCATGCGCGGCGTTCTCGGCTTCCAACACCACATGGTAGGTCTGTGCCGGCGATAGGCCCGGCACGGAGACATAGGCCGCCACGAAGGCGTTCCCACTACCCACAGACACCGGCTCGGTGCTCAAGTTCAGGTTGTCCGGGTCGGTACCATACAGGAACCGGTAGGTGGTGGCCGATCCGTTCGGGTTCACCAATCCGGAGAATGTCACACCGAGCTGATGGCTGGTTTGGTACGAATCGAGCACCACGGTGGGAGCGGCCGCGAAGACCTCGGTCACCGCATATTTCTCGGCCAGATAGGCTTCCACCTGGTTCCGTTCCACCTTGCTCAATACCCGGTTGTAGATGATCACTTCGGCGATGTGGCCGACGAGGGGATAACCGCCCACACTGCGGTTGCCCAGGCTGAACAGGGCATCCGATGCCGACCGCGCGTTCGCCGTGGTGCCCACATCCACGCCGTTCACCCGGGCGGTGCCGTGGGTGGTGGTCGCCCGCACGCTGTAGATGCGCTGTTCGCCGTCGGTGTAATCCCCATCCGTGCCATGGTTGATGCCGACTTCCTCATTCGGAATGAAACGCAGGGCGCCCAGACCGTTCAGATGCACCTCGTGGTGCCCCAAGCTGCCCGATCCCAGAAACTGGATGCCGCTGTGGCTGCTCTTCGCCACGAAGAACATCTCGTAATCGCTGTTCACAAGTCCGAGCGTGCCCGTGTTGGCGATGTGGAGATACTGGGTGCCGTTGAAGAACAATGCCGGCTGACCGTTGATCGCATTCGACACATAGACCGGTTGCCCGCCAGGTGCGGAGGCATTGAATCCGTTTCCGGATTGGTCGGTCCACGAAGTTATCCCTTCGTTTTCGACGGTGGTGGAGGTGCCGGCATCGGCCCGGAGATGGACGCGGAGGCCGTCGGCAGGCAGTTGCGCCGATACGGTGGCGGCGATGGACAGGAAGGCGGTAAGCAGTGCGGTTCTCATGATGGCCTCGGGCTGGATGATGGGCATCATGAGATTACACCGCCCGCTACGTCGCGATCATGCCATTTTGCATGCGCGGTTGTGCCATTCAGGCCTTTTTGAGCTCATCCAGGGGGTGCAGCCCGAACCGATCGTGGTAGTGTTTGCGGAAGGTGCGCCCGCCGGCATACCCTACGGCTTCCGCGATCTGCTCCAACGTGGCCGACGTGCTGTTGTGCAGGAGCTGCCGGGCCGTCTGCAACCGGATCTCGCGGATGAACTCGGCCGACGACATGCCCGTTTCGGCTTCGATGAGGCGGTACAGGGTGCGGCGGCTCATGTTGAGGTGGTCGGCCAACACATCCACCGAGAGGCTTTGGTCTTTGATGTTCGCCTTCACCCATTCGGCGGCTTCCGGGGTGAGCCGCTCCCGATCCAGCGAGGCTTCTTCGGTGCTCAGGATGATCCGCGCCTTCTTCCGCTTCCGGCCCAGGTTCAACAAGGTGCGCGATTTGAAAACCAACTCATCCACCGAGAAGGGCTTGGTGATGTAATCGACCACCCCGATGCGCAGCAGGTCGAGTTTGTCGGCCTCCAGGGCTTTGGCGGTGAGCACCACCACGGGCACATCATGCCATTCGTCCCGTTTCCGCAGTTCAGCGATCAACGCGCTTCCGCCCATCCTGGGCATCATGAGGTCGGTGATGATGAGTTCCGGCCGGCTTGCGGCCAGTTTGGCCAGGGCATCCTCTCCGTGGATGGCGCGTTCCACGGTGCCCACGTCCTGCAACACATCGGTGATGTAGGCGGCCATGTCGTCGTTGTCTTCGACCAGCAGGATGCGGTTTTCGGCAGACCCCGGCGCCGGTGGCTGCGGCAGGGAACGGAAATGGGTGTCGAAATCCTCCAGGATGTCTTCGGCTCCGGCGGCATCCGACAGGGGCAGTTCCAGTTCGAATGTGGAACCGGTACCCGCTTCGGATGCGAGCAGGCGGATCTCGCCCCCATGCAACCGGGCCAGGGTGCGGCTGAGCTCCAACCCGATGCCCATGCCTTCCACATATTCGGTATCGTTCTGCCGGATGCGGTGGAAGCGTTGGAAGACGGCTTCGCGTTCTTCGGCCGGAATGCCGCGGCCGGTATCCTCCACACGCAGGTAGAATCGGCCCCCGTCCGCGCTGGTCGACACCCGGATGGTGCCTCCCGCCGGGGTGTATTTGATGGCGTTCGAAACCAGGTTGTTGATCATGATCTCGAGCTTCAGGCGGTCGGCATGCACCGCCGCATCGGGCGTTCCGGAGGCGAATACCAGGGTCTGGTTGCGGTGGTCCGACAAGGACCGGAACGACTCCACCGACAAGGTCACGATCGAATCCACCCGGTACACTTTCCGGTTGAGGGCCATCTGGTCGTGGTCCGATTTGGTCAGGTCCACGATCTGATTCACCATGTCGCCCAGGCGGCTCAGGTTGCGTTGCACCGGCGAGAGCTCGGCCAACAGGGCGGCATCGTGGGGCCGGCGCCCGGCCAACCGGTCCAACAACCCCCGCGCGATGGTGAGCGGGGTGCGGAATTCGTGCGAGATGTTGGCGAAGAAGCGGGTCTTGTATTCGTTGGCCTGCTGCAACTGGGCCGTGCGCTCCACCACCTTCAGCTCCATGGTCTTGAACAGGCCCGAATAGTTCTTGGCTATGTTGAAGGTGAGCGCGATCGGTAGGCCGGCGTAGGCGCTCAAGGCCGATACGATGAGTACGGCGTTGCTATCGATGCCCAATACCAGGTACACGAGGGAGTAGCCGATGGCACCGCCCATGGTTATCAGAAATCCGACCAGCAGAATGCCGATCTCGTGGTCGGCCGACGCCAGCTTGGCTTCCCGCATGGTCCAAATGGCATAACCGACCGTCAGCAAGGCCAACACGGGATGCAGGATGTGGAGCGGATATCGGGAGTGGAACGCCGCGTACAGGGCTATGGCCACCGACACCCCGAGCAGCGCCCGCATGGGCGCGAGATGCGGACGCAACCGGTACAGATGCCGGAGCGATAGGGAGAAATAGTAGATGACGAAGATGAATGTGGTGGCGTACGAGATCTCGAAGAACGGCGCGTAGGCGAACGTCCAATCGACGATGCTGTCCGACATGGTGGTGAAGGCGTGCAAGGCGATGAACCCGATGGTGAGCATCACGTTGCGGTGGTAGTCGTTGCGGAATTGGAGCGATAGGAAGCCGTGCAGCAGGATGAGCGTGAGCAGTACCAACATGGTGCCGCCGAAGATGAAGGCCCGTTGCCGGCGTTGAACCGCATCGGTTCCCGGTTTCTTCAGATACAGGTCGATCATGCCGGGTCGCACGTTTCCCAATCCGTTCACGAATCGGAACGGAACGGTATGCTCCGACAACTCGATGCGCAGGGTGTTCGGCCCTTCGAGCAGGCGCACCGGCCGATCCACAATGTTCAGAAACCGGCCCAATACCTCGCCATCGGCCGTCGGCGACGGCTTTCCGGTTTGCAACACCAGGGTTTCGTTGACCCATATGCGCACGCCGCCCGGCGAGTAGTAGCCCAACATCCAGGGCCGGGTGCTCAGCACGGAGTCCACCATCAGGGTGGTTTCGAAAAGCCCGTAACCGTTCCAGATCGGCAACGCCCGTATGCTGTCCATGGCGTTGATGCGCACCGGCACGGGAGCCGCATCGGCCGCGGTGCGCAGCGTCCATCCCTCGGTTCTCGCCATGTTGATGCTGCCCCAGCGCGTGGTATCGGCCAGGCTCAGGGTGTCCGGCGGCTGCAGCTGCAGGAAAAGGACAACAAGAAGGATGAGGTGCATGGCTGAATATACTGTCAGCTGTCAGCTGTCAGCTTCGATGCCGCCACCGCCAGGGCGTCCACCCGGTTGTTGAGGGGGTCGGTGGAATGACCCTTCACTTTTTTCCAGGTGATGTGGTGGGGCGCGGCCGCTTGCAGCATGGCTTCCCACAGGTCCCGGTTTTCGACGGGTTTCTTGTCGGCTTTGAGCCAGCCGCGCTTCATCCAGCTATCGATCCACCGGTCTTGGAAGGCGTTGATGATGAGGGCGCTGTCGGAGCAGATGGTGACCCGGCAGGGGCGGTTGAGGGCCCGGAGGCCTTCGATCACGGCCGTCATCTCCATGCGGTTGTTGGTGGTGGCGGGGTGGTGCCCGCTGAGCTCGCGTTCGCGGCCGTTCCAGAGGAGGAGGGCCGCCCAGCCTCCGGGACCGGGGTTGCCGCTGCAGGCCCCGTCGGTATAGAGCACGACCTCGGGAAGGGCCTCAGACATGGGGTTCGGCCAAGGGCAGGAGGGCCGCATGGTAGCGGCGGGCGGCGGCGCGGGCACCTTCGGCGGCGTTGGCGATGGCACGGGTCACGTTCACCAGGGGAATGCCCCGGTGCCCGCGCAAGGCGTGGCCCAAGGCCGCCGGGTCGCCGCCCTGGGCTCCCACGCCGGGGATGAGCAGAGGGGCGTCCGGCGCGCCGGCAAGGACCGAGGCCAGCCGCTCGGGCCGGGTGGCTCCCACAACCAGGCCGGCGGTGCCGGCATCGCGGCGGGCACCCACGGTCGCCGCAATGTGGTGGGCCAGGCTCTCGGCGGCGGCGAAAGGCCGCAACAGCAGGTCTTCGGCACCCGGGTTGCTGGTCAGGCACAAGACGTAGGCGGCCTTGGCCGCATCGGTCAGATACGGATCCAAGGTTTCCCATCCCATCAACGGATTCACGGTGACGGCGTCGGCCGGCCACGCCCGCAGATGGGCGTGCGCGTACCGGGCCGCCGTGTGGCCGATGTCGCCCCGTTTGGCATCGGCCACCACGATGTGGCCGGCCGGTATGTGGCCGAGTACGGCTTCGTACAGCTCCATGCCCGCCGTGCCCATGGCTTCGAAAAAGCCCAGGTTGGGCTTGTAGGCTGCGGCGGAATCGGCGGTCTCGTCAATCAGGCGCTTCAACCGACCCAACAGGTCGCTTCCGTCGGGCTCGGGGTCCAACCCCACGCACAAGACGGAGCCGCTCCGGCGTACGGAAGCCTGCAGTTTTTCCAGATAGGTTGCCATGGCGGGCCAAGATACCCATAAAAAAAGCCCTGCCCGGCGAACCGGACAGGGCTTGGGAAGGCGTTGGCGCCGGCCTCAGAACGAGTAGGTGATCCCACCCGTGGCGAACAGGCCGATGTCGGGCGTACCGGCGAACTGGGGCGCCTGGTTGTTGGTCAGGTTGTTGATGTTGGCCGAGAACCGCAGCCCCGGAACGGCACGCAGGTTGTACCCGGCGTTCACGTCCAAGGTGTAGTAGGCGTCCACTTCACCCACATAGATGCCCGATTCTACCGGGAACCCGCCCACGTAGCGGAATTTGGCGGCGGCGTCGAAGCCGGCATCGCGGTTGTCGTACCCGATGCCCAACATGAACTTCGTTTTCGGCGCGTTCAGGTTGATGTCGAAATCGGGGTTGCCGTCCAGGTCGAGCCATTGGTCTTCGCTCACATAACTCATGTTGCCCATGAGGCGGTAGCGGGCACCCATCAGGTACTCGAAGCCGAGGTCAACACCCCAGTAGGTGATCTCACCGAAGTTGCGGTAGGTGAGCATCACGGCGCGGCGGTCGAAAGCCTCCTGGGGCGTTACCACGCCCAAGGGAATTTGAGCCACTACAGGAGCAAGTTGGGCTGCCACAGCCGCCGCAACCGCTGGATTTATTCCGTTCGAAATCATGAATGCGCCCAAGTATGAACCGGCATTGTTGGGATTCATGTTGACAGTCGGGGTTTCAACCAGCAAGGGACCCACGAAGTTTTCGGCCTTGGTGTAGTACACATCGGCGCTCAACAGCAGGTTGTTGTTGAAGATGCCTTTGTAACCCACTTCGAAGGTGTTGTAGATCGTCGGCTTGATGGCGTCGATGTCGGTTACATCACTCACAACCGAAGCCGTGAGCGGGTTGAACATAAGTAGACCAATGGAAGGAAGACTACTGGTGCCTGGTTGAGCGGCAGACCCCCAATTCAAGGCCTTGACATCAGCCGGCAGATTCGGATTTGCGGCGATGGCACCAGCCAATACGTTCCGAATTACTGCCCAGTGGGCCGGATTGATATTGGAAGGATCGAATTCGAGATCGGATGTAGGTTGCCCTGGCATTACTGCGGGTAAATTTAGTTGCCAGAGTGGTAAACCGTTCATACCGCGGTCAAAGGTGAATCCTGATTTCGGCACACCCTGTGCACGCACATCCAACAACCCGGTACCATTATATCCGGGGAAAATCACCTGTTGACGGGCCAGCAGGTCCAGGAACAGGTTGTTCGAGCTGGGCGTGCTGAAGGAGCGGTTGTAGGTCACCCGGAAGTTGTGGTTCGGGATGGGCTTGAAGACCAAGGCCGCACGGGGCGAGAACACCGGGTCGTTCAGCTCGCTGTGCTGGTCCAACCGGAAGGAGGCCAGCAGGTCCAGCTTCTCGCTGAAGGTGTACTTGGTTTGCAGGTACCCGCCGAATTCCTGGTAGGTGTCCTGGTTCTCATACTGCCCGTTCACCGTACCCTCGGTCTGGGGATTGGTGCGGATGTAATCCACCCCGTACACGAAGTTGAACCGGCTCCAATCGGCCTGGTGCTGCAGCTGCGACACCATCAGGTTGGATTTGTCCACGATGGCGTTCCCAGTTGGGATGATGTAGGTGTCGCCCGAGTTGGATTGGTTCAGGAAGGTCTGGAAGAACCAGTTGCGGTACAGGATGCGGCCCTGGTAGTAGCTGTAGGTCCAATCAACGGCTTGGCCAGCACCCAGACCCGTCAGGTCGATGTTGTTGGCCCGGTTGAAGCCGGTGTTGAAGATGGCCGTGAGGTTGTCGCTCACCTGGTAGTCGGCACGGGCGTCGATCGAGAGCTTCTCGATGTCGTAGTCGCGCACACCGATGCGGCGGCCGAACGGAGAGAGCGGGTCGCCGCCGCCACCCAGATAGGCCGTACGGGCCTGGGTTTCCTGCTGGCGGTACGGGTTGTTAGGATCCAGCTCGAACTCGCTGGCGCGCACGTACTGGCCGGATACCTTCAGACCGAACCGGTCGCTGAGGCGGTGGGCCGAACGGGCCTGTACCTTGAAGAAGCTCTGGTTGCCGCCGAACACGCCGATGCTGGTACCGGCCGAGGTGAGGGGCGACTTGGTGAGCATGTGCATCACGCCGCTGTTGGCGTTGGGGCCGTACAGGGCGGCGGCCGGACCCAGCACCAGTTCCACGCTCTCGATGTCGTCGTTCGTCTGCGGGATGAAGTGCAGCACGTTGGCGCGCAGCGAGGGGATGTGGGTGATGCGGTTGTCGGTAAGCACCAACAGGGAGCCGCTGAAGATGTTGTTGAAGCCGCGGGTGACCACCGTTTGGGAGGCGATGCCCTGCTGGGCCACGTCCACGGCGGTGAGGCCTTTCACGTAGTCGGCCGAACCCGTGGTGGAGACGTTCGCGATGTCGCGGGCCGATACCACCTGGATGGATGCGGGCGCTTCGGTCACTTTCTCCTGGGCTTTGGAAGCCGAAATGACCACCGGGTTCAGACTCACACCGGCCGTGAGGTCGATGTCCAACCGGGTTACGGCACCGTCGCGGATCACGACATCGTTGATGGTGCGGTCGTTGTAGCCCACGTAGCTCACACGCACGGTGTAGGTGCCGGCGCGCAGGCTGGTGAAGGAATAGGTGCCGTCGATTCCGGAGTTGGTGCCTCGGGAAACCGCCCCATCCGAACTGGAGACAAGGATGTTGGCCCCGGTAAGCACTTCGCGGTTGCCCGAATCGGTAACGGTCCCTTGCAGACCTCCCTGAGCGAGCACACCGCTGAGACCGGTGGCGAACACGACTAGTAGAGACAGGATAGACGACTTGATGGTCATGGTACAACCTTGGTTCGTGGATATGGAAAAGGGCTCTGTGGAAGCCCTTTCATACCGAAATTACGCCAACCGGAGGGGTTGTCAAAAGGATTTATGACCGGTCAGTTCTTCAAAGCCGGGTATCGCGGAATACTTCTTCGAATCCGTGGGGCGGCCTGTCCAGGGTCCAGGTCTCGAATTGGAACAACCGCTCGCTTCGGGCCCGCTTGCCGTTGATGCTGAAAAACCGCCAATCGGGCCTGATGTGCGGCTTGAAGGCGTGAAACAGCTCCGGATACCGGTTCTTTTTGCTGAACAGGTGGAAATCGACACCATGATGCGCTTTCTCCAGAAACAGGGCCACATGGCCGGCATCCAGGTTCTCCAACAATTCGGCCATCTGTTCGCGCAGGCCCTGGCGGTTGGTCAATCCCGGCAAGGGGCACACGAACCCGTCGTTCATGACCCCCACCAGGGCTTGGTCGGTGGTGGCGGTCTCCAGCAGGGTCCATAGGTCCCGCTCGCTTTTGCCATCGCTCCGGAGCCAGTATTTGGCATCCAAGGCGATCTGAAGGTCATAGACCAACTGCCTGAAGTCGGGCAGCACGTTCAGGCCGAACTTGGGGTCGTCTCCGAGGCGGGTGGCCGTCAGGTAGAACCGCGAGTAAGTGGGAACCGGCTTCATGAAATCCTCCAGGGAGGATTCTTTGGCCGGTTTGTGGACATCGCCGGGAGCGGATAATTGCTCGAGGAGCATGTCGTGCTCGAACAGCAGTTTGAAAAGATGCATGGCCGTAAAGTACGAGGCCCCGCCGGATTTCTCCGGCAGGGCCTCTGGATCGTCGTTCGGAAGCGGGGGTCAGAGCGCGGTGGCGATCACCAGGGCTACGACCGAGATCAGCTTGAGCAGGATGTTGAGAGACGGCCCGGAGGTGTCTTTCAGCGGGTCGCCCACGGTGTCGCCCACAACGGCGGCCTTGTGCGGCTCCGACTTCTTGTAGTACATCTTGCCGTTGATCTCCACACCGGCTTCGAACATCTTCTTGGCGTTGTCCCAAGCGCCGCCGGCGTTGGCTTGGAAGATGGCCATGAGCACACCGGCTACGGTGACACCGGCCAGCATGCCGCCCAGGGCCTCTTTGCCCATACCCGGCATGAACCCGATGACCACGGGAGCGGCTACGGCCAACAGACCCGGTACCACCATTTCGCGGATGGCGGCT
This sequence comes from Balneolales bacterium, assembly GCA_024711145.1. Taxonomy (GTDB): domain Bacteria; phylum Bacteroidota; class Rhodothermia; order Balneolales; family HLUCCA01; genus JANJTJ01. Next base: position 16,653 of record JANJTJ010000049.1, on the reverse strand, counting down.
TTGGTGGAGATTTCCACGCATTTGCCGTATTCGGCGGTGCCTTCGGCCGCGTGGAAGGTGTCCTGGTCGGCTTTGGACCAATCGGCCATCTCTTTTTCATCGTTGCGTTTCATGACTTCCAGAGCGGCTTTCAGGGCGGGGATTTCCGCGAACTGACGGCGCACTTCCTGGATCATGGCCATGGCGGCACGACCTACGGCACCCATGGAGAGGGCCGAGAACACGAATACCAACATGGCGCCGATGAAGAGGCCGGCCATCACGTTGGCTTTGGAGATGTCGATGCTGCCGATTCCGGCGGCCGACATGTAGGCGCCGAAGAGGGCCAATGCCGTAAGGGCGGCGGAACCGATGGCGAAGCCTTTGCCGATGGCGGCGGTCGTGTTGCCTACGGCATCCAGACGGTCGGTACGGCCACGTACTTCTTTGGGGAGGTCGGCCATTTCGGCGATGCCGCCGGCGTTGTCCGAGATGGGTCCGTAGGCGTCCACCGCCAGCTGGATGCCCGTGTTGGCCAACATGCCCACGGCGGCGATGGCGATGCCGTACAGGCCGGCGAAGTGGAAGGCCCCGATGATGGCGACGGCCAATACCAGGATGGGGGCGGCCGTGGAGATCATACCCACTTGAAGACCCGCGATGATGTTGGTGGCCGCTCCGGTGATGGACTGGCGCGCGATGTCGAGCACGGGTTTCTTGCCGTAGCCCGTGTAATACTCGGTGATGATGCCGATGAGCACGCCGGCCACCAGACCGATGATGGTGGCATAGAATACGCCGGCGGCCGTCATGGTGCGGATCAGGTTGGTGCCGTCGTCGTTGCGGTACAGCAGGTCTTCGTAGGTCCAGCTCTCGGGCAATACGCCGGTGATGATGAACCAGAAGGCGACCAGCATGATGCCGGCCGAACCGAACTCACCCAGGTTGAGGGCGCGCTGGGGATCGCCACCTTCTTTCACTTTAACGAAGAAGGTGCCGATGATGGAGATCACGATGCCCGACCCGGCCAGGAACAGGGGCAGCAGCACGGCACCCAGGCCGTTGAAGCCGTCCATGTAGTCGGTGGAGGTCATGAAGGTCGCCCCCAATACCATGGCGGCGATGATGGAACCCACGAACGATTCGAACAGGTCGGCACCCATGCCGGCCACGTCGCCCACGTTGTCGCCCACGTTGTCGGCGATGGTGGCCGGGTTCAAGGGGTGGTCTTCCGGTATGCCGGCTTCCACTTTGCCCACCAGGTCGGCGCCCACGTCGGCGGCTTTGGTGTAGATGCCGCCACCTACCCGTGCGAACAGGGCGATGGAGCTGGCTCCGAAGGAGAAGCCGGTGAGCACGGTCAACACTTTGTTCATGTTGGCCATGTCGGTACCGTACATGTTCGAGTACACGATGAACAGGATGGACAGACCCAGCACGCCAAGACCTACAACGGCCAAGCCCATTACGGATCCGCCGGTGAACGCCACATTCAAGGCGTCGCCCAAGGAGGTGCGGGCGGCATGCGTGGTGCGCACGTTGGCTTTGGTAGCCACTTTCATGCCGATGTAACCGGCCAGCCCCGAGCACATGGCCCCTACGATGAAGGAAACAGCCACCAGATACGAGCTGCCTTCGGTGTTGGCGCCTTGGAAGCCCAACAGGGCCGCCACAACGACCACGAAGATGGCCAGTACTTTGTATTCGGCCCGAAGGAACGCCATGGCGCCTTCCGAGATCGCCGCGGCGATCTTGACCATTTTTTCAGTGCCGGGATCCTGCTTGGCGATCCACGCCGACTTGACGTAGGTGTAGATCAGCGCTAGGACACCCGCGACCGGAATCAGATAGATGAGTGATGTCATGTCAGGTGTGGTTGGATGAAGGGGTCAGTTGTAGCGGTTCATGGCCGTTGTGGGGCCTTCCTTGATGAAGCAGAGAATGGCATCGTGCGCACGACGGACACCGGCCTCCACGGCCTCCTGTTCGTCGGCACGGAACGGCGAAAGCACGTAATCGGCTTGGCGCCCTTTGGGAAAATCGTTTCCCACCCCGAAACGCAGGCGGGGGAAATCCTCGCGGCCCAGGGTTTCGATGATGTGGGTGAGGCCGTTGTGCCCCCCGGAGCTGCCGGTCAACCGGAGCCGGACCTTGCCCGTGGGCAGGTTCAGGTCGTCTGTCACCACCAGGCAATCGGGCACACTGCCGCGATACAGGGCCAAGCCCTTTTTCACGGCGGTTCCGCTCAGATTCATGTAGGTGTCTGGAAGGAGCAAGACGGCTTTTCGACCTTGGTGCGAGACCGACGCCACCCGGAAAGGGCCGGGGCCACGTTCGAAACGGGCACCCAGTGTTTCGGCGACCTCATATAAAATATGGAACCCGACGTTGTGTCGGGTTCCATCGTATTCAGGGCCGGGATTGCCTAATCCGACGATCAGGACCACGGCGTCGGATCAGGCTTCGGCGGCTTCGCCGGCGGTTTCTTCTTCGTCTTCGACTTCGGATACCGCCACTTTGGCAGCACCTTTGGCCGGGCGTACCATCACGATGGTGCGCTCGGGCGACAACTGCGGAGCCAGGCCGTCCAGCGTCAGGTGCTTCACGCGGAGCACTTGGCCGATGCGCAGCTTGCTGATGTCGATGGGCAGGAACGACGGGATGGCCGCCGGCAGGCACTTGACCGACAATTCGCGCAACGATTGGTACAAACGGCCGCCTTCGATCACTCCGCGGGCGCTACCCGTCAGTTTGATGGGTACCGTGAGCGTTACCGGCGTGTTGGGCTCCAACACGTAGAAATCCACGTGGATGGGACGGTCGTTGACCGGATGGAAGTCCACCTTTTTCACCAGGCACAGGAAGGCGGTGCCGCTCTCCAGGGTGATGTTCACGAGTTGGATGTTTTTGACAGCCAACAGCTTTTCCAATTTCAGGCGGTCGATCGAGAAGTGCATGTTCTCAGCGACCGACGGGCCGTACAGGACGGCGGGAACGCGGGCGTCGGAACGCTCTTCGGCTGCGGCTTTGCTGCCGGTCTCACGGGCGAAGCCGGTGAGTTCGATGGTGGTGGGTTTTTCCATGGCGGTGGGGAACTAGGGATTAATCGTCAAATAGCGTGCTGATCGAATCGTCGGTATAGATGCGACGGATCGAATCGGCGAAGATTCCGGCGACGCTCAAGACCTTGATCTTGGCGGATGGGCGTTTCAGCGGCACCGTGTCGGTCACCAGCATCAGGTCGATCGGCGAATCCTCGATGCGCTGGAACGCGGGCCCCGACAGGATCGGGTGCGTGCAAGCGGCGATGATGTTCTTGGCACCGCGCTCCCGCAAAGCGGACGCGGCGTTCGTGATCGTGCCGGCGGTATCGATGAGGTCGTCTACGAGCAGGATGTTCTTGCCCTCGATCTCCCCGATGATATTCATCACTTCGGCCACATTCTGCTGCGGCCGGCGTTTGTCCACAAAGGCCAGGCCCGCGCCCAGTCGTTTGGAATAGGATCGGGCCATTTTCAGACTGCCCACGTCCGGAGCCACGACCACCAGGTTGTCCATGGGCTCCCGGGTCAGATGCTCCACGAAGATGGAACTGGCATACAGATGGTCCATCGGGATGTCGAAGAAGCCCTGGATCTGCGGCGCGTGAAGGTCCATGGTGAGCACCCGGTCGGCCCCGGCCGTGGTGAGCAGGTTGGCCATCAGCTTGGATGCGATGGACACCCGCGGTTGGTCTTTCCGGTCTTGGCGCGCGTATCCGAAATAGGGGATCACGGCCGTGATGCGGTAGGCCGAAGCCCGCTTGGCCGCATCGATCAGGAGCAGGAGCTCCATGAGGTTGTCGCCCGGCGGCGGGGTAGACTGCACCACGAAGACATCCGACCCACGGATGCTCTGCTGGTACTTCACATAAAGCTCCCCGTCGGAGAAGTTCTTGATCGTGACCTCACCCAACGTGGTGCCATACTGCTCCGCAATCGCTCTCGCCAGTGCGATGTTGCTGCGTCCCGCGAAAAGAGCCAAGGGTTGTTCCACCGGTCCGGGCTGGGCAATAAAAAAGGATGGTTCGGTCGAAACATCCTTCCGTGGTGATCTGGATCGTAAGAGTTGCCCGGGGAGGATTCGAACCCCCACATACGGGACCAAAACCCGCTGTCCTGCCTTTAGACGACCGGGCAATGTGGTCAAATGGCAGACACCAAAGATATCGGTCTGAGGGCAATTAGTCAATCCCTGTCGCCCGAATCGGTCAGATGACGGCCGATGCGGCATTGGCCGCATCGTTTGGGCCCGCACCACCCGCGCATCATCCACGGGGTGCCGGCGTGGTGCTCGGCGGCGGGCGGGAAGCCCGCCGCCCGCAGCGGCCGCGCGCTGGCTTCCGGTACCGGATCGGCCGACGCCCTCCAGGCGCGCGCGGCCGCGGCCGGCTGCCGGAGCGCCGCGCCCGCACACCACACGTTCCGGTACACCACGCCGCGGCGCTCCGGCCCCAGCCCGGCGCCGGCCACCCACCGCTCGAAGCCCGCACGCAGGTCCTCCCCGGCGCCGGGTGGGCGCAGCCGCGCCCACAGGCGCGCGGCCTGCCGTATCCGAACCCGGGGCGCACTGGCCGGCCGCGCGCCCGCGTACTCCCAGCCCAGGGGCTCGGCTTCTTTGAGCACGGCTTCCTCGAACCACGGCGCCGTGGAGTCCCACCGGGCGATCCGCACGAACAGGTCCCGCATGGCCAACCGGTTCCGAGGTATGCCCAACGCATCGAACAGGGCCATGCCTACCGCACGCCTCCAGGCTTCGTCTTCATCGGGCCCTCCCGTCCAGAATGCGGCCACATCCCCGCATTTCCGGTCAAAATACTCCGCCGAGGCCGCCTCCAGCTGTGCCATCACCACGGCTTCCGGCACATCGGCCAACATGCCGTGGCAGGCCGGCCGGTTCCAACGCCCGGCCCGCTTCCAGTGCGTCAGCGCCCCCGCACGCACCGCACCGCCCGCCACCACCGTGGGACACGCGGTACCGTCGGCCCGAAGCACGGGCCCGGCGTCGTGCTCTTCCCACACCACGTGCAACAAGGCACGGTTGTAGATGGGGTCGGTATGGTGCCCGTGCCGGTACCAATCGGCACAGGTCACATGCAATTCCACATCCCCACACCAACGCAATCCGCCGATTTCCACAACAGCGAAGCGGAAATCGGGCCCGGCTCCGGGGTTCCGCACACCAGGTTCGACCAAGCGGACGGGGGTGCCGTCGGTGGTGCGCCAATCGAGGGTCCTGAAATGGCGGTCTTCCCACACACGGTGGAAGACCGCCTCTTTCACAACCTGGATCCTTTCAGATCTTCTTCCTCGAGGCCGAACTGGGCGGTGGCTTCATACAGATCCGGTACCGTATCCCGGATCTTCGTTTTCATTTCCCGACCTTTCTTGCCGGCGCGCTGGGACCATTCCTGCGATTTCTTGCGCAGGTAATCCCGGTTTTCGCGCCCGGTTCGCGGGGACAACAACAGACCGGCGGCCAAGCCTCCCAAAAAGGCTCCGGCGGCTACGGCCAGCAGGGTGGACGCTTTCGTGGACATGGGGTTCTACTGATGGGTTGGTTGATGGGTCAACGGTCGGAATAACGTCATCCGTATCAACCCTTTGCAAGGAACTTCGTTCCGGAATCGGAATAAAATCAAAAGACTACCATTTCATGCGGAGGCATTGTAGCTTACCAATCCGCTATCATCCGTGTATGAGACGTTCGCAGTTCCCCATCCTGGCCCTGATCTTGCTGGCCACCGCTTTCCAGAGCGCTTCCGTGACCGGCTTCCAGGCCCGCCTGAAGCCCGAGGACCGGAATATCGTGGAGGTGATGTGGAACCTGTCTTCCGCTGATGCCGCCGCCGCGTTCCGGCTCGAACGCAGCCTGGGCGATGCCACCCAATTCGTCACCGTCTGGAATCCGATCGTGGCCGATGGCCGGAACGGCCCCAACGGCGTGGAATTCCGGTTCGAAGACCGCAGCGTGTACAAGCAGGATGAGACCCGCGCCGTGTATTACCGCCTCGTGGTGATCCAATCGAACGGTTCGACCGAAATCCGCGGCCCGGTAACCGTCAATTACACGTCCACGGCCATCCGCCGCACCTGGGGCAGCATCAAGTCGATGTTCCAGTGAGCGGTCGTGAACGGATCGAACTGTTCCATCGGGAACGGGTGGAACGCACCCTGCTCCGCATGGCCCACCAGATCCGCGAAGACCAACGCGATGCCGGCCCCATGCGGATCTACGGCATCGACGACCGCGGCTTCGCCACCGCCCAGGCCTTGGCCGCCGCGCTGCGCACCATCGGGGTAGACCCGGGCCCCGCGCGTCGGCTGGCCGTGCGCGACGAGTCGGCTCCCCCACCCGAAGCACCCGGCCCCGACGAGTATGTGATCGTGGCCGACGATGTGCTCTTCAGCGGTACCACCATGGTCCGTGCCATCAAACGCCTGCTCATGGTTCAGGTACCCGCCATTCTGCGTGTGGCGGTACTGGTAGACCGGGGCCATCGCCGGTTTCCGGTACAGCCCGATTTCACCGGCATCAAATCGCCCACCAAGTTCGCCGAACATGTGGATGTGCAGTTCGATGCCGACTGGGTACCCGAATCGGTTTACCTGTTGCGCTGATCCGTATCTTCCCGGCATCATGAAGATGCTGATTTTCGCGGCCCTCGCATTGGCCGCCAACCCGTTGCATGCCCAATCCGATTCCACGGCCGCCGAACCCACCCGCTGGGAAACCACCTGGGTGGGCAGTCTGAACGGATCCCAGGCGCAGTACCACAATTGGGCCCAGGGGGGCGTGAACCAGGTGGCCGTAACGGCCGGCACCCGGTTCCAGACCCGCTACTCGCACGAACGGTATGTGTACGAATTCAATTCCAGCCTGCGCTACGGCCGTGCCCGCATCAATGGGAACGAATCGCGCAAGACGGATGACGAAATCGCCTTCCGCAACCAGATCAGCCGCAAATTCGACGATCCCCGGTTCTCGCTCATCGGCCAACTCAACTTCCTGACCCAGTTCGACCTGGGTTACGACAAGAGCTACACCAACGTGGTGTCCAAGTTCATGGCACCGGGGTATCTCACCCAGACGGTCGGTTTCGCTTACACCCCGGTGAAAGACACCCAGCTCGATGCGGGTATCTCGCTCAAACAGACTTTCATGGCCGACACGACCCTGTCCACCCGTTACGGCCTCATGCCCGGCGACGGCTTCCGCAACGAGGGCGGTCTTTCCCTGGGTGCCAAAACCACATGGCATGTGGTCGAAAATGTGAGCTATGCCGGCCGCTTGGAGACGTTCACCAATTTCCTGAGGCCCGTTTCGAGCACGGTGGTCAAATTCAACAACGACCTGGTGGGCAAGATCAATTCGAACCTGTCGGCGAACATCAATTTCGCCATCATCTACGATGACAATGTCACCCGGGAGCTGCAGGTGAAACAGGTGCTGTCGGTCGGGTTCAATTACACCTTCCTCTGAAATGTGGAGCCGGCGGCTCGATGCGCTGAAACCGGCGCTGGAGGCGCTGGACCAGTGGCGGGCCGCCTGGCCCGATGATGCCGCCGACCCGCTCATGCAGGTGGACGAGGACCGCCTGGGGCAGGTATTGGCCGAGCTGGCCCGGCGGCTGCAAGGCAACTACCCGTTCCATTCGCCCCTGTATGCCGGCCAGATGCTCAAACCCCCACATCCGGTGGCATGGATGGCCCACGTGCTGGCCAGCACCATCAATCCGAACAACCATGCCCTGGACGGCGGACCTCCCACCTCCGAAATGGAGAAAGAGGTGGTGGCCGATCTGGCGCGCCTGTTCGGGTTCCGAACCCATTTGGGTCACCTGACCAGCGGTGGCACCGCCGCCAATCTGGAGGCGTTATGGGTGGCGCGGGAGACCCACCCCGGCAAGGCGATCGCCTTTTCAGACCAGGCCCATTACACCCATGCCCGCATGTGCGCCGTGCTCGGGGTGGAGTCGGTGGTCATTCCGACGACGGCCGATGGAAGCTGGGACATGTCGGTTCTGAAAGCGTCCGCCCACCGCATCGGTACGGTGGTGGTCACCTTGGGTACCACGGGCATGGGTCGGGTGGAAGCGCTGCACGAGCTGCTGCCGTTCTGCCGCCAGGCCGGCCTGCGGGTGCATGTGGATGCCGCTTATGGGGGCTTCTACAAGCTGCTGGAGGCGTCGGGGGCTCTGGATGCCGCGCCCTGGGCCCTGACCGGCGCCGTGGACAGCCTGGTGGTGGACCCCCACAAACACGGCTTGCAGCCCTACGGATGCGGATGCGTGCTCTTCCGGGATCCGGCCGTGGGGCGCCACTACAAGCACGATTCGCCCTACACCTATTTCACCAGCGATGAGCTGCACCTGGGCGAGATCTCCCTGGAATGTTCCCGTGCCGGGGCATCGGCCGCGGCCTTGTGGGCCACCTGGCGCCTGCTGGGCGGGGGCACCGACAGCGGCCTGGCCCGCATGCTGGCGGCCTGCCGCCGGGCCGCACTGGCGTTCGCCGCGGCCCTGGAAGATTCAGGCACCTATGCCGTTGTAGATGCGCCCGACTTGGACATCGTGGTGTATCATCCCCGGCCGACCGGCGCCCGGCGCTTGTCCGACCTCTCCGCCGCATCGAAAGCGGTATTCCGGAAGGGGATGCAAGCGGGTCCGGATCAGCTCTTCCTGAGTCTGTACCAACTGCCCGCTTCCCGATTTGCCGGGTACGGCCTGGAAGCCGACGCCGACACGGTGACCGTGCTCCGCAGCGTGCTCATGAAACCCGGCCACGAGGGCTACGCGACCGAATTGGCCGCGCGCCTCGTGCGGTTGCTCTCACACGTCGAACGTGATGCCCTGGGCCAGGGGTAGGTCGGTGCCGTAGTTGATGGTGTTGGTCTGCCGGCGCATGTAGGCTTTCCAGGAATCGGAACCCGATTCGCGGCCGCCACCGGTCTCCTTCTCCCCACCGAACGCACCGCCGATTTCGGCGCCCGAGGTGCCGATGTTCACGTTGGCGATGCCGCAGTCGCTGCCGGCGGCCGACAGGAACCGTTCGGCCTCGCGCATGTCCAGCGTGAAGATGGAGGAGCTGAGGCCTTGCACCACCCCGTTCTGCATGCCGATGGCTTCGTGCAAGGTGTCGTAGGGCATCAGGTACAGGATCGGCGCGAACGTCTCTTCCTGCACCATGGGGTTCGCGTTGGAGGCCAGCACCAAGGCGGGCCGCACATAGGTACCGGTTTCGTAGCCGGGGCCTTCCAGCGTTTCGCCGCCGAAGAGCACGGTGGCGCCGTGTTTCACGGCTTCATCCAACGCTTTCCGCATGTTGGCCACGGCGTCGCGGTCGATCAGGGGACCCACCAGGTTGCCGGCTTTGAGCGGGTCGCCGATGGGCAGGGCCGCGTAGATCTTCTTGAGGCGTTCCACCACGGTGTCGAAAATGCTCCGATGCACGATGAGGCGGCGGGTGCTGGTGCAACGCTGGCCGGCCGTGCCAACCGCACCGAATACCACGGCACGCATCACCATTTCCAGGTCGGCCTTCTCCGAAACGATGATGGCGTTGTTGCCCCCCAGTTCCAGCAGGCTGCGGCCCAGGCGGGCACCCACGGTGGCGCCTACGGCCTTGCCCATGCGCACCGATCCCGTAGCCGAAACCAACGGGATGCGCCGGTCTTCGGCCAACCACTGGCCTTGGTCGCGACCGCCGGTGACCAGACAGAAGACGCCTTCGGGAAGCCCGTTTTCAACCAGCACATCCTGGATGAGCTTCTGGCAGGCCACGCCGCACAACGGGGTCTTTTCGGAGGGTTTCCAGATGATGGTGTCGCCGCAGACGGCCGCGATCATGGCGTTCCAGCTCCAGACGGCCACCGGGAAATTGAAAGCGGAGATGACGCCCACGGGCCCGAGCGGATGCCATTGCTCGTACATGCGGTGGTTGGGACGTTCGGAATGCATGGTGAGCCCATACAGTTGCCGGCTCAGGCCTACCGCGAAATCGCAGATGTCGATCATCTCCTGTACTTCGCCCAACCCTTCCTGATGGATCTTGCCCATCTCCAGGGATACCAGACTGCCCAGGTCCTCTTTGTGCTCGCGCAGTTTGTTGCCGATCTGCCGCACGATCTCGCCCCGTTTGGGTGCCGGCATGTTCCGCCAGACCTCGAAAGCGGCCTGCGAGGCCGCCACCACGGCATCGTATTCGGCCCGGGTGGTGGTGGAGACGGTGCCTATGCGGCGGCCGTCGATTGGGGTGGTCGATTCCAGTACGGGCGCTTCGGCCGAACGGAACCATTGGGCACCGGTGGTGGTGCCGGCATTGTGGGCTTCAAGCCCGAGGCGTTTCAGAAATTCCATGCCTCAAAATACCGCTTCCCCGCGGTACTTCCTTCAGAAGGCGAACCGCACGCTGGCGTCCAGATTGGGGAAGGTGCGCCACACGGCCCGCCGTTCGTTCGCCAGGTAGGCTTCGCGCTGGGCTTCGGGATAGATGGTGTACAGGCGGGTGCGCACGGCCTGCACCTGGTACCAACCCGCAACCGCGATCTCGTGGCCCCCGCGCAAGGGGAGCGACCACCGGACCACCGGCCCCCATTGATGCGTGGTTTGCAGACCCGTGGCGGTGCGGGTTCCTTCGGGTATGCGGTTCACGGCCCGGGGCTGGAAATCGGTTCTGCGGAATACCCGCATGCCCACGCTCCATTCCCCACCGGCCCGCACATGCCGTATTTCCATGGTGGCGTCCCAGGTCACCAGCGTATCCAACGGGATCTCGGTGAATTCGCCCCAGAACAGTTTCCCGATGCGCAATTCCTGCCGCCCCACCCGGGTGCGCAGGTACCAGCCCGGTGTCAACCGGAGGTCGGTATCGGTTTCGAAACCCCATTCCCGGGCGCTTTGGTCGTTGCCGGTTCTCCCGGCCAGCTGGAAATCCTCCACGGTATAATTGGCACGGATCCAGACCTGATGCCGCACGGTGAGCGCTTCGATGGGGGTCCAATCGCTGGTGTTGCGCAGACGGATGCTCCGCCTCCAGTTGTTTTCGATGCTGCGTACCGCCTTCAGAAACACATAATGCGTGGCTTCGCCGGCCAGGTCGATCCGGGTATTGAAGGCCTCGGACAACCGGTATTCCTGCCCCAGCCGTACGGCCAGGGCCAGCTCGTCGCGGTCGTCGGGGTTCGATTCGGGGGTGTCGTACCGGAGGATGGAGGCGCTGCCCCCCCAGTACCAGGAAAATCGCCCGCCGGGCGTCCACGCCTGGTCGAGCGCCACTTCGAGGCGGTCCTGGTCGGCTTCGGTGTCGGCCAGCAAGGCTTCGCGCCGGTTCACCTGGTCCTGGGGCAAGCCCTGGGTGTTCACCAGCGACGCCCTGCGGATCCCCACGCCCCAGGCGATGCTCAGATCGGTGTCGAACCGGGGGCCGTTCCGCACCAGATGGATGCGCGAATCCAGGGATTGGCGCAAGGATTGGGAATCGTAGAGGGGGTCCACGCCTTCCGACCGATACCGGTTTTCCACGCGCCGGAGCACATTCCAGGCGTCCACATCCAACCCGATGCGCCAGGTACGGGTCAACGGCCCACCCAGGGTGAACCGGAACCCGGTGGTGTCGGTCCGGATGGATTCGATATGGGGCGAAGGGGTCGAATTGAGGAAACCGGAGCTGGTGTACCCTTCACGGCGGCTGCGCCCGTGGCGTAGGTCCAGGCCGAGGCGCATGCCGGCTTCCTCGTAGCGGATGCCGGTGGCGTACCGGGTGGTGAGGATCCGGCGGGCGCCGAGATCGCCGTATTCCAGGAAGGCGCCGGGCCGGATATGCCAACCATCTCCCCACTCCGATTCGGGCGCGGTGAGGTCCAGTGAGCCCACCCAGCCGGCGTCGTCGAACCCGCCCCGGCGGTCGCGCATGAACCCGGCCATGGGCCGAACCGACATGCCGGAAGCCGATCGGTAGCCTACGCCGGCCAAGGCCGCATCCTGGCGCAGGTCGGTGGCGGCGTAGGTGAGGGTGCGCGCATCGGCAACCACCGACCACCGCTCCCGCACGGGCCGTTCCACCCGGAGGCGGCCCTGGTACTCGTCCTGGATGTTGGTTGCCCGGCCACCCAACAGGAAGAACCGCGAGGCCGCCGTCTGCTCGAACGCCAATGCCCCACCTTCGCCGGCCCATTGCCAAACCGACCCGTGCCGCCACTCCACCGCATCGAGCCGGCGCACGAACCGGGTCTCGCCGCCCGACCCCTGGGCCATGGCGGCCACAGGCAACATCCATAAAACGAGCGACAACCGAGTGCGCATGGCACGGACAACTTACCAATTTGCTACATTGGCCCCATGCAGGCACCGCCGCCGTTGAGCCGGCCCAAACGAACGGAAATCCGCAAACTGGCCCTCCGCAAACATCGGGAGGAGTCCGGCCGGTTCCTCGCCGAAGGGCTCCGGACCGTGGAGCAGCTGCTCACCCACGGGTTGATCCAAGTGGAAACGGTGGTGCTGGACGCATCCCGCCCCGTTCCCCCGCTTCCGCCTTGCGAGATGCGCACCGTGGAGCCCGACGACTTCCGCTCCCTCTCCACCACCGAATCCGACCAAGGGGTCATCGCCGTGTGCCGCATTCCGGATGCCACACCCATGGCCGACCTGCTCGCCCGCCGCACAGGTCCACTGCTCTGGCTCGACGCGCTCCAAGACCCCGGCAACCTGGGCACCGTGTACCGCAGCGCCGCCTGGTTCGGCGCCGTGGGCATAGGCCTGGGCACCGGCACCGTGGACCTCTTCCATCCGAAAACGGTGCGCAGCACGGCCGGCGCCACCGGCGCCCTGCCCTACGCCACCGGCATCATTTCCGAATGGGCCGAGGCCGCCCGGCGCATCGGGCGGCCCCTGTTCCGGCTCGATGCCGGCCCGGTCTCCGTCTCCCTATCCGACATAACCATCCCCGCCGATGCCATCTGGGTGCTCGGAAACGAAGGCAACGGCCTGTCGGAAGCGGTACGCGCCCTGCCGGCCACCGATGTGCGCATTCCGGGCAACGCCCATCTCGTCGAGAGTCTGAACGCGGCGGTCGCCGCATCCATCGCCTTGTCCCGAAATCCGAACGTGAACCCGTAGCCCCGATTCCATGTCTCCAAGCGGCAAGAAAATCTTCGTGCTCGATACCTCGGTCATCCTGTACGATTTCAACGCCATCTTCAATTTCCAGGAACACGATGTGGCCATTCCCATACCCGTGCTCGAGGAAATCGACAATTTCAAGAAGGGGAACACGGTCATCAATTTCCACGCCCGGGACTTCATCCGGTATCTGGACAAGCTCTCCGACAAGAACCTCATGCAGAACTGGATCTCGCTGGACGGGCCCTCGCACGGGAGCATCAAGGTGCTTACCGACGAAGACTCCAAGGTGGACAGTTCCCAGGCTTTCGGGGCGCACAAGTACGACCATCGCATCCTGAACGCGGCCATGCGGTTGGCCGAAACCGAAAAGAAGAAGAAGGTGGTGCTGGTCACCAAGGACATGAACCTCCGCCTGAAGGCGAGGGCCCTCAATCTGCCGGCCGAGGATTATGAGACCGGCAAGGTGAAGGATGTGGACCATCTGTACACCGGAAAGATCCAGGTGGAGGTGGCCGATCCGGACGTCATATCCCGGTTGTACCGGGAGGGAGCCGTGGAACCGGCCGCCGTGACCGATGCGCCCATGGTCGCCAACCAGTACATCACCCTCACCCACGAGCACGTGACGGCTCTGGCCTATTACAACCCGCACACGAAACTGGTGGAACGGGTTTCGCGCGAATCGGCCGCCAGCATCAAGGCCCGCAATGCGGAACAGACCTTCGCCCTGCACGCCATCCTGAATCCGGATGTGCTGCTGGTTACCATTTCGGGCTCGGCCGGTACCGGAAAAACCCTGTTGGCGCTGGCCGGAGCCCTGGAGCAACGCCGCGAATTCCGGCAGATCTACCTGGCCCGCCCCATCGTGCCCCTCAGCAACAAGGACATCGGGTACCTGCCGGGCGACATCAAATCGAAGATCAACCCCTACATGCAACCCTTGTGGGACAATCTCACCCTCATCAAGAACCAGTATGGGGAGAAAGACAAGGAGTTCAAGAAGATCGAGGAGTTGGTGGAGCAGGAGAAACTGCACATCGTGCCCCTGGCCTACATCCGCGGCCGGAGCCTGAGCAACGTGATCTTCATTGTGGACGAGGCCCAGAACCTCACGCCCCACGAGGTGAAAACCATCATCACCCGGGCGGGAGAAAACACCAAGGTGATCTTCACGGGAGATGTGTTCCAGATTGATACACCCTTCCTGGATGCCGAATCGAACGGGTTGAGCTACCTCATCGACCGCATCCGGGACAACCCGCTGTATGCGCACGTCACCCTGGAAAAAGGGGAACGCTCGGAGCTGGCGTCGTTGGCCAGCCGGTTGTTATGAGACGTTGACGATTTCCACCCGGTGGACCGCCTTGCCGAGGAACCGCTCGGCCAGGGTCTGGAACCGTTGGGGTTTGTCGCTAACGAAACATTCGAAACCGCCGGTTCCTTCCGTGTTCCGGAGTCCGGCGGCCCGCAGGCGGGCGTCCACCATGTCGGCCACGGCGTCGGCCGAATCGATGATGCGGGTGCCCTCGCCCATCACCTGCGCGATGCCCTCCTTGAACAGGGGGTAGTGCGTGCATCCCAGAATGAGGGCGTCCAGGGCCTTGGTCTTGAAATCGGCCAGGTAGTGTTCCAGGGTGAGCAGGGCCACGTCGTTGTCCACCCAGCCTTCTTCGGCCAGCGGGACCAGCAAGGGGCAGGCTTTCGAGAAAACCTGGATGGAGGAATCGATGGCTTTGATGGACCGTTCGTAGGTGCCCGAACCGACCGTGGCCAGGGTGCCGATCACACCCACCACCGAATGCGGATGGGGTGCTTCGGCGGCCACGCGGGCGCCGGCTTCCACCACGCCGATCACGGGGATCTCACCGGCCCGGAGGCGGACATCCTGCTCCGCCGCCGCCGACACCGTGTTGCAGGCGATCACGATCATCTTCACGTTCCGGCGCAGCAGGAAATCCGTGATCTGAAGCGCGTATTCGCGCACGGTCTCCATGGACTTGATGCCATAGGGAACCCGGGCGGTATCTCCGAAATACAGGATGTGCTCTTCGGGCAGGCGTTCCATCACCGATTTGACCACGGTCAGACCGCCGATACCGGAATCGAACACCCCGATCGGGGAACTTGGGCTGGGCTTCATGGCGCAAGGATACGGCCCGGGCCGCCGCTCCGGCAAGCCTTACCGATAGGCCCGCGCAACGGCTACCACCAGGCGGTATGCCCGCCCGGGGCCACCTCCGTAGGTTTCCACCAGCACCAGATAGGACCCGGGCGGCACGGGCCTCCGCCGGTCGTCCAGGCCGTCCCAATGCAGTTCGGTGCCGGTTCCGGCCGGCCGGTCCACCGCCAACCGCCGCACCAGGGTGCCATAGCGGTCGAATATGCGCACCCGCAGGGCCTGGCCCGGATCCGGCAGGCGCACCCGCAGCAGCAGGGACTCGTCCCGCCCGTCACCGTCCGGACTGAACGGGTTCGGTTCGGCATGCAACACACGGCCCTGCCCGGGTTCGGATGCCGCCTGCGTCACGCTGTTCGGTTGCCCGGGCGTGGCGCCGGCCGCCGTGGTGTTGGTGGTCCATCCGGTAGGATCGTCGGAGGCCCCCTCCGGCCGCCGTTTTTCCAGGCTGCGGCCGTCCGCATCGCCATATACCGGATGGTGCCAGCTGCCCTCGTAGGTGAGCGAATCCAACGCCCGATCCCCGGCGGCCGTGAGTACCACGGTGCCGCCCGATTTGCCATGCGGCAGGGTGGACCGCGCGTACCGGATGCGCACCGCGTCCCTGGCCTCCGGCCAGACGGCCAGCAACCGCCCCTCCTCCAGGGTATCGGCATGGTAGATGGCATAGGCGCCGGGCGGCAGCCAGGCGAAGGCCGTGGCCCCGCCCGCATCCGATACCCCGCGCAACCCGGTTCCCTCCAGGTTCAGCGCCCGGTCGGCGTTGTTGCGCACTTCCACGAAGGGCGCCTGTCCCGCCGCCGGCCGATGGTGGATCTCCGTGATGCGCAGCTCCTGCTCGCCGGGCGGATGCGCGATGTACGTCTCGAACCTCCAGGCCCCGGACTCCAACCCGAGGCGGTGGCCGGCCGCACCGGGAATCCACCAGGTATCGGCATGGATGGGATCGACCGGCGGCAGGGGCAGGGACTCGCCGTCCACGGTGAGGCGCTCGGTGCCGACCGGTTCCAGATGGCGGTCGAACCGGAGGCGCAGGCCGCCCGGGAGCTGCTCGGCCATGCGGAGGCGGGGGGATGATGCGGGTGGCGCATGGGCACGGTTTATGGCGCCGCGCGAGTCGGCGGTGGGGTGCGGCACCCAGTTCCGCGGATCGGCAGTGGGCACGGCGGGCCAGCTCCGCTCCATGCTACGGTCGTCGGGGATGCTCCAGCGGGCGTCGTAGGCGAGGGTGTCGATGAGCACGGCGCTCCTGCTGCGGATGCCCAGCGCACCCCGAGTTTTCAGGAAGGTGGGCAGCCCCGGCACGATGTGGTAGCCGCCGGGGGGCAACTCCACGGGC
>JANJTJ010000019.1 GCA_024711145.1 Balneolales bacterium | reverse complement strand
CGCTGAGGGCGTAGGTCCGGGTTCCAGGCCACTCCGTCGAGCCGTTTGTCGGCGAGGGCGGGGTCTTCGTCGAGGTATTCGCCCTGGATGTCCCGGGTGGCGGCCACATCGGCCACCTCGCCTTCCTCGAAGGCCAGCATGACCCGTGCGGCGCGCAGCTCGAGCGCGCCGTCGGGTTGGTTCTGGTCATCCAGGCTGTGGTACAGGATGTGGGCGCCGGGCGAGGCGATGAGTTGATGGATTTCGCCATCGCGGAACCGGATGTCCAGGCTGTCGGCCTTCATCTGGTGCAACCGGCCTGTGGCGCTGTCGGGTTGGGCGGCGGAGGGTGCCTCCAGGGCCAGGATGTGCGAGAGCCGGTCGTTGGCGAAATGCAGGTCTATGCGCCCGCCGCTGAGCTGGATGTCGTCGTTCCAGGCGATGGGGTTGCCCCTAAGCCAGGTGGTGGAGTCGGCTTCGAAGACGTAGAGGGTGTCGGCCCGGGCGGCCGACCGGGCCGCCCAGTTGCGTACGTCTCCGGTGGCGGTGATGCGGTTGTGGTCGCCTTCCTTCAGGATGAGGATGTCGGCGGCCCGCAGGTAGGTGGTATCGGCTTCGGTGCTGTCCACCCGTTCCACGAGGGCATCGAAACGGATGAGGCGGCGCCCGGTGGAGTCGGCTTCCACGTACCCGCCGGTGATCCGGGTGTTCTCGGTTTTGTCGTGCAGGAACACGCGCCCATGCAGGCGGTGGAAGCCGGCTTTCCGGTCCGAAAAGAGGGAGTCGGCTTCCAGATAGTAGGTGGAATCGGCCAGTTGCACGTTTCCCCTGAAGGCGGCGCTGTCGGTCTTGCTGAAATACAGGCCGGCATCGGCCCTGAGGGTGCCGTCGGGATCGGTAAGTACCAGGGGTTCGGTGAAGGTGGCGGTTTCCAGGTCGAAATCGTACACGGCCGAGGCGGATGTCACCTCGGTGGAGTCGCGCAGGATGACCACACCGCCCCAGACCCGCCCGATGCGGGTGTCGGTGGCGTATTCCAACCATCGTGCGGTCAGGGTTTCCTCGTCGGTGGTGATCCGGATCCGGCCGAAGGCTTCCAGGCGGTTCCGTTCCACCCAATGCAGGGCGCTGTCGGCCACCACGGTCACATCGTCGCTGCGCAACCGCACGTTGCCGTTCATGCGGCGCAGGAAGCCGTCGGCCGTCTGCCGGCCTTCCACGCGGTCGGCGTTGAGGATCTCCACACGGTCTTGTGCGGTGGCGATGGCCACCTGCGCACCCAGGCACAAGGCCAGCACGAGGAGGAAGCGTTTCATTCCCGCCGATCCGATTCCAGCGTGATGGTGCCGCTCACGTCGTGGATCACATATTCGGACAGGTCCGATTTTCCGGTGAGGCCGCGGCCCTGGATGCTGTCTGTGGGCGTTACGATGCGCACGAACCCCGGGGAGCTGATGTCTCCGGTTTTCTGGAACCACTGCAGTTCCTCGGCCCAGATGCGCTTGCCGTCGGCGGTGGCGCCATATACGTTGCCGGTGAGATGGAACACGCCATCCCTGGGGCGGTAGCGGGCGTGGTCGGCCTGGATGGCGGTCTCCTCGTGGCCGAGGGAATCGCGCACCAGGATCACCACCGGACCCCTCATGTTCATTTCGGAACCGTCGGGACGTTCCAGATGGGTGCCGTACGGAGCCTGGATTTCGACCTTGCGCCGCCCTTCCTCGATCAGGAACAGATGCACCTGCCAGCTTTCGCTCAGATAGATGCTGGTATCGGCCAGGGCTTCGGCCACGGCACGGGTCTGGCGTTCGCTCAGGTCGCCGCAACCGGCCAACAGGCCGAGCAGCAACAGGAGGGGAGCCCTGCGGTCAGTCGGTGGTGCCGAAGATGCGGTCACCGGCGTCTCCCAATCCCGGTACGATGTAGGCGTGCTCGTTCAGGCGTTCGTCCAGGGCGGCGGTGAGCACGGGCACATCCGGATGTTCGGCTTGCAGGCGGGCCACTCCCTCCGGCGCGGCGATGAGGCACACGAAACGGATTTTGCGGGCACCGGCTTTCTTGAGGTAGGCGATGGCGTCGCAGGCCGACCCGCCGGTGGCCAGCATGGGGTCGGTTACGAGCACGGTGGCTTCGGCAAGCCCCTTGGGCAGGTTGGCGTAATAATCGACGGGCTGATGGGTGGTCTTGTCGCGGTACATGCCCAGGTGCCCGATGCGCGCGTCGGGCACGAACCGCACGATGGCATCCACCATGCCCAACCCCGCCCTCAGGATGGGCACCACCACCACGGAGGTGTCCAGCACGTGGCCGGTGGTTTCGGTGATGGGGGTCAGTACCCGGGTTTCGCGCAGGGGGAGGCCGTCCAGGGCATGGTAGGCCAATATGGTGGCAATGCGCTCCAAGGCGGCGCGGAACCCCGCCGAGGGGGTTTCGCGGTCGCGCAGGACGGTCAGGTCCCGCGCGACTACCGGATGTCGGACTACGGTCAGACTCATGCGTCGGGATGACGTTTGAAGTAGTCTTTGGTGAGTTGGATGGTGACCCCCGACAGCAGGAACAGGGCGATCAGGTTCGGAATGGCCATCAGACCCAGGGTGATGTCGCCGATGGTCCATACCAGGGTGAGACCCAGGATGGCACCCCCGAAGTTGGCCACCACATACACGATGCGGTATGGGATGATGGCGCGGTCTCCGAAGAGGTATTGGGCGGCCCGGTCTCCGTAGTAGGACCAACTGATGGCGGTGGATACCCCGAACAGCACCACGCAGATGGTTACCAGATAGCGGCCGCCCGGGAACAGGGGCGCCAGGCCGTCTTCGAAGGCGTAACTGGTCAGGCTGGCGCCGTTCTCGATCACGTTGCCGTACAGGTCGCCCCGGACGGTCCCTTCGGCGGTGACGGCTTGGCGGCGGCCTTCGGACAGGACCACGGTACCGGTGAATTTCCGCGTTTGGGCGGCGTCGGTGTACAGGGTGTCTACTGCGAAATCATACCGGATGAAGCTGCCGTTCACGGGCACCCCATCCACCACCTGAAGCTCGGCACCGCTTTCCACACGCAGGGCCGTATCGGTGGAGCCGAGGGGAATCTGTGCGGAATGTTTGTTGTCCCATACTCCGGTGATGATGATCACCAGGCCGGTCATGGTGCAGATCACCAAGGTGTCGATGAAGGGTTCCAGCAAGGCCACCACGCCTTCGCGCACGGGCTCGTCGGTACGTGCGGCGGCGTGGGCGATGGGCGCCGAACCCTGGCCGGCTTCGTTGGAGAACAGCCCGCGTTTGATGCCCCATACCATGGTGGTGATGATGGCACCCGAACCCACACCGTACGCCCCGGCCGTCGGGTTGAAGGCCGATTGGAAGATGAGGGCGAAAGTGGGCAGAATCTGGTCGAAATGCAGGATGAGGATGAGCAGGGCCCCCGCCACATACAGGAGACCCATGAGCGGCGTGAGCTTGGCGGTCACGTTGCCGATGCGCCGGATGCCGCCCAGGATCACGAAGCCGACCAAGGTGGCCGAAATCAACCCGGTTACCCAGGTGGGCATGGCGAAGGTGGTCTGCAGGGTGTCGGCCACGGTATTGGCCTGCACGGCGTTGCCCGTCAGGAAGGAGCAGATGACGGCCGAAGCGGCGAAGGTGACCGCCAGCCATTTCCAGCGGGCTCCCAGGCCTTTTTCTATGTAGTACATGGGGCCGCCTGAAACCGACCCGTCGGCGTTCTTGGACCGGTAGTGCACAGCCAAGGTGCATTCGGAATACTTGATGGCCATGCCGAACGCGGCCGTTACCCACATCCAGAAGATGGCGCCGGGGCCGCCGTAGTGGATGGCGATGGCCACACCGGCGATATTGCCGATGCCCACCGTGGCCGAGAGCGCCGTGGAAAGCGCCTGGTAGTGGTTCACGTCGCCATCGTCGTTCGGGTCGTCGTAGTAGCCGCTCACCACCCGGATTCCGTGTCGGAATTTGCGGATCTGGATGAAGCCCAGCCTCAAGGTGATGAACAAGCCGTAGCCCAGCAGAAGGGCGATCATGGCCGGGAAAGCGGATGGTGTTGACCAGATCAGGCCGTTCAGCGAGTCGATGAGGCGGGAAATTGCTTCCATGCGGTTACCTTTGGTTGCGGTACAGGTGGCGAAGATAACCGATTTGAACGAAATTGACCGCCGGATGCATTACCATCGCATGATGGTTTCACCCCAATTACTTGCACATCATGACCAAAGCCGACATTGTAGATATCATCAGTACCTCGACCGGCATCTCGAAAATCGAGACCGAAGCGGTCGTCAAAGGATTTCTGGAGACGGTGATCGAATCGCTCCGGAAAGGGGAAACCATCGAACTGCGCGGTTTCGGCAGTTTCAAGGTGGTGCACCGGGCCGAACGCGTGGCCCGGAACCCGAAAACGAACCAGGAAGTGCGGGTACCGGCCCAGAATGTCCCGGTTCTGAAGATTTCCAAGGAGTTCAAGCAGGCCGTTCAGAAACGACGCTGAGGCTTCGGGGTTTTTGCCCTATATTTGGCGTTCCTAACCGAAACGAAATTTTTCGATCATGCCCAGCGGGAAAAAACGGAAGCGCGCCAAGATTTCGAAGCACAAGCGGAAAAAACGCCTGCGCAAGAATCGCCATAAGAAGAAAAACTGATGGCCAAGCCCGCTTCATGCGGGCTTTTTTTTTACCCTACCGCCCGGATGGGCTCCTGGTCGGCCCAGCCGATGAGCCGGTTGCTCCGGATGAGTACGGCCTGCACATGCCGCGATACCACCTGATGCACGTCGTTCAGGTCGGTGGCATGTTCGAAGGAGACCACCGGGTAGGTGATCAGACTGATGACGGAGAGGTAGCGCCCCCGTTCATCCCCCTCGATTTCGATGTGCCAGCGGGTCAGGGTGTCGTCTTTGGCGTAATGGTCGCGCATGTGCCTCGACATCCGGTCCATCCAATCGCTGGCCGCTTCGATGCGGCCGGTGCCCAGTTTGTCGGGCAGGGCCTGGAAGGGAGTGGGGTCGAACCGCCAGGTGATCTCCATATCCATGGTGGCACCCACCAATGGGGAAACAGGCAGGGGTTTTCTGACCAAGGGATGGGCTTCCATGCCGGGCAAACGGCGGGCCAGCACGCTTTCCCGATACCGGTCCCAATCGAAATGGATGGTCAGGTCGAGCAATTGGGGTGAGGCCTCGCGCAGGGGTACGCGGATCTCCAGCCCGGTGGCGTGGATGGAAGGTTCTTCCCAACGGCTGAAAACCTCCGTTTTGATACTCCTGCGCCGCAATTCGTTCTCGATGCGCGCGGTGAAGGAGTGGAAAATCGGGTACCGCATCCTGATTACCTTGAAGCCTTGATGAACAACTGGTTCACGTTACGACATTTGACCGCAACCCTCAACCCGAGGTTCCGGGGTTCGCGGTTCGTTTCGGCGCTCACCACCCGGCGCGATGTGCTGGAGTTGCGTTTCCTCGATGGAACGCAGGAACGGCTGCTGGTGGTATCCTGCGCGCCGGCCGCCACGGCGGTTTTCGAAGACCGACCCCGCCCGGCACCTACCAGAAACGTGCGATCCCTGTTCGAATCGCAGCATCTGAGGCCGGTTCAGGAAATCCGATTGGCCGAATACGACCGCTTGATGACTATCGGGTTCGGCGATGGGGCCGCCATCGTGCTGCGGTTGTACACGAGCCAGGCCCAGGTGGTGCTGGTGGAGAACGGCCGGGTAACGGAGGCTTTCCGCCAGCCCGACCAATGGGAGGGTAGGCCCGCACCGGAACCGGCACCCCCGGCCGATCCCTTCCGGCTGCTGCCGAAAGGAGTGCCGCCCGAGGCGTTCGCCCAGTTGTTGGGAGCGCCCGAACCCGCCTGTCTGGCCGATGGCCGTCTGACCCTGGCCTCCGAGGCCCATTTGCCGGGCGAACGGGTACGCAGGTATGCGGATGTGAACGAGGCCGTACGCGACCGCTACCTGGATGCCTGGAACCGGCAGGTGGTGGACAGCCGCAAAGCGGCGTTCCGCGGCCGACTGATGGCGCACATGGCCCGCCTGACCGCCATGCTGGACCAATTGGACCATCGCGACGAAGCCCTGGCCAAAGCCGCCTTGCTCGAGCAGGACGGCCACCTGATGCTGGCCCATGCCCATGTGCCGGTAGAGCCGGGGCAGACCCACCTCGAGGTGCAGGATTGGAGCACAGGGGCGCCACGGCGCTTGGCGCTGAAGCCGGGCGCGACGGTGGCCGCCTCGGCGCAATGGTATTCCGGGCGCGCCCGGGAGACCCGCGAGCGCCACACCCGCGCGGCGGCCCGCGAACAAGCCGCCCGCGCGGGTGTGGCGGCCACCGCCTCGGCGCTGGACGCGCGCGAGGCGGTGCGCGGCGCGGCCGCCCGGGGGGACTGGGGGGGCGCGCCAGCCGGCCGG
>JANJTJ010000006.1 GCA_024711145.1 Balneolales bacterium | reverse complement strand
GAACTGGGCCTGCCCGACCGCATGTGGTTGTGGTCGGCCGGTGGCCAGGTACGCACCGCCGTGGGCGGGCGCACGCTGGCCGTAGGCTACGCCATGCAGATGCATGAATATCTCGGCGCCACCAACCGGATGGCGCTCACCATGAACTTCTGATGAAGAAGAAAAACGGGTAACCGTTCCAACCAACCAACAACGAGGACAACAATGAAAACACTGGTACAACACCTGTGGCGCACCTCGACGAAACTCATGCTAGGAGCCTTATTGGTCACCGGCGCCGTGAGTAGCGTCCAAGCGCAAGCCGATTCCGTGATTGTGAAGTTCACGGTGAATACGTCCACCATCCGCGATACCGTGCAAGCGGGCGATCTGGTGCAAATCCGCGGTGCTGTAGATGGTTCCGAAAGGACCAACTACTTCGGCCAAACCATCAACTGGGGATCGGGTTCCATCGCGCTGGAACATGCCGGTGGCGACTATTGGACCACCGACCTCATCCTGGCTCCCGGCGACACCCTGGCCTACAAGATCTACACGGGCAAAGCCGGAGCCGGTGACGCCATCGTGGACCATGCCACGGGTGGTTGGGAAGGTGGAGACAACAAGCTCTTCATCGTACCTGAAGATGCCAGCGGCACCATCGTGGCTCCCGTCGTGTTCTTCAACCGGGTTTCCCCGTTGGTGAGCAAACAGGACTCGATCGCCCTGTTCTTCCGTGTCAACGTGGGTGCCCAATCGGCCGTCGGCGATCTCACACAATCGTCCATCGTCGGTGTGCGCGGTACGCCCAGCGTCATGCGCAACCCGGACAACTGGGGTAGCAACGGGGCCGAACTGACGCGCGAACCCGCCGTGGAAGGCAGCCAGAACGTGTTCTTCTCGGGTCTGCACTGGGTACCCAGCACGCAAGCCGGCGAATCGTTCAACTACAAGTTCGTCATCCAGAATGGCGCAACCGTAATCTGGGAATCCACGCCCGACCGCCCGGCCCGTGTGGGTCAGGCCGACACCACCCTGGGCTGGAACTTCTTCAGCGGCCAACGCCCGCCCAGCCGTCCTTTGGTGAACGCCAACATCGCGTTCGAAGTGAACGTGGGTGTGCTTGAAGACCTCGGCTTCTTCAACCGGGCCGTAGGCGACAGCGTGCAGGTCAAAGGCGATTTCAACGGCTGGGGTTCCGGCTCCAAAGCCGCCTTCAACGCCACCACCAACACCTGGCTGCGTCAGGAGAATCTGGTGCGTGAAGTGGGTTCCACCATCAAGTACAAATACTTCATCCAGTGGGCTCCGTCGCGGTTCGACAGCGAATCGAACTCCTTCATCAACAACCTGATCGCGAACAACGGTTGGGAAGAGCCCGGCCAGTTCGGGGGTTCCGACCGCGTGTATGAACTCACCAGCTCCACCACCCAAACCGCAGGTGGCGGCGGCGTGCAGTTCTACAACTCGATCCCGCCCTATGGGGTGATCCGTGAGACCGTGAGCGCCAACAATGTGATGCCCGTGACCTTCAAGGTGGACATGACGCCCGCGCTCAGCCACTCGGTGCCCTTCAACCCGGCCACAGATACCGTGTTCATCTTCATCGAGACCACGTTCTTCGCGCTGACCCAAGGCCTGCCCACAGGTGACGACATCGCCAACCGCCTGCTCAATGCCGGCCCCGAGCTGCGCGAGCGCATCATGCTCACGCCGGTTCAAGGGGAGCCGAACATGTACTCCATCACCATGCCGGTCGAGCTCCCCACGGAGAACCACATCGGCTTCACCCTGGTGTATCGGAAGTCGGACATGAGCACCGTACATACGGGCGGCGGCACCAGCCCCGGTCGTCGGTACTACCGCTACATCACTCCGTTGGATGTTTCGGATCTGGACAACGTGATCTGGCCCGACAGCTACGAGCTGGCCCCCATCACGTGGAAGCTCACGAACCTCGATTTCGAGACGCCGCCGAGCTACCAGCCCACTTCGGTTGAAAACAACACGAAAGTGGATGGGTATGCGCTCTCGCAGAACTACCCGAACCCCTTCAACCCGAGCACCGCGATCAACTTCACCCTGCCCCAAAGCGGCCGGGCTACCTTGACCGTGTACAACGTGCTGGGTCAGCGGGTCGCCACCCTGGTGAATGGCGTCATGAGTGCCGGTAGCCATACCGTCAACTTCAACGCCGCCAACCTGGCGTCGGGTGTGTACCTGTACGAGCTCCGTGCCGGCAACACCGTGATCACGAACACCATGATGCTGGTGAAATAAGCATCTATGTCCGTCCGGATCGGGCCCCGCCATGCGCGGGGCCCGATTCCTTTTTCCAGCTCTCCATCTTTCCGATCTACCAACCGTTGTGCAGGCCACCATCTACGATATCGCCAGGGAAGCCGGGGTCAGCATAGCCACCGTGTCCCGGGTCTTCAACAACAGCTCCACCGTGAGCCCGAAGACCCGCGACAGGGTGACCACCATCGCCCATCGGCTCGGATACCATCCGCATGCCTTGGCCCAAGGATTGGCCAAAAAACGTACCCAGTTGATCACGGCCATCGTGCCGGTGTTGAGCAACCACTTTTTCATGGAAGTATTGGCCGGTATCCAGGACCGCCTGGCCGATTCCGGCTTCGACCTGAACATCTACAATGTCCGCATGGGCGATTCCCTCGAAAACCAGATCGACCATCTGGTCAAACGGGGTTCCGCCGAAGGGTATCTGTTCATCTCCACCCACCTTCCCGAAAAGATCGGGGCCATCTTGCGGCGCATGGGTGTGCCCATGGTGCTGATCGACGACTACCACCCCGATTTCGACTCGGTGAGCGTGGACAGTGTGGAAGGCGCCTATCTGGCCACCAAATACCTGGTGGATTCGGGCAACCGACGGGTCGGCATGATCGCCGCCAGTCCCCGTTCCAAACCCACCATAGACCGGGTGCGCGGGTTCAAGCGCGCCTTGGAGGATAGCGGCCGCCTGATCGATGAGGCGCTGATCATGACCGGAGATACCATGGACCGCGACGGGTTCACCGAACGGAACGGATACGAGGCCATGCGCAAGCTCCTGGACCTTCCCATGCCGCCCGACGCCTGCTTCTGCAGTTCCGACATCCAGGCCATCGGCGCGCTCAAGGCCATGGCCGAGCGGGGCGTGCATATGCCCATCGTCGGGTTCGACGACATCCAATTCGCCCGTTTCCTCGGGCTGTCCACCATGTGCCAACCCATGTATCAGATGGGATTCCTGGCGCTCGAGAAACTCCTGCGCCGCATCGGCGACCCCGCCACCGAAATATCGCATACCGTGTTCTCCCCCCAGCTCGTGGTGCGCAATACGGCCTTCGTGCCCGTGGTGGAACCCGATGCCGACGTGATTGTGCGTACCTGATTCACCCGATTCCGACTCCGATGACCCGATTCCAGACGGCCCTCGCCGCCCTTTACTTCCTCGTAGCCGCTACGGGCCTCCAGGCCCAGCAGCTCATCACCACAGTTCCGGCCTTCCCGAACTCCGAAGGCGCCGTGGAAATCACCTTCGACGCCACCCAGGGCAGCAAAGGCCTCATGGGGTATACCGGTGATGTGTATGCCCACATCGGCGTGCTCACCAACCTGAGCACCGGCAATTCCAACTGGCGGTATGTGGTGGCCGATTGGGGCGTGAACATCCCCAAAGCCAAGATGACCCGCATCGCCACGGACCGTTACACGCTCAGCATTCCCAACGTGCGGCAGTATTTCAACGTGCCCCAGGGTGAGCAGATCCTCAAGATCGCCATGGTGTTCCGCAGCGCCACCCAGGTGGCCGGTGCCTGGCGCGAAGGCAAGGGCACGGGCAACACCGACATTTTCGTGGACCTGTACGCCGGTGGTGTGAACGTGCGGTTCGCCCAACCCGCCAACGCCGGACCCTATTCGCCCCTCTTCGTGAACGCCTCCGCCGAAATCCCGGTGCTGGGTGTGGCCGACGCCTCCGGTAGCACCATCAGCTCCCTGAAACTGGTCTCGGCCGGCCAAACCGTGCTCGAAGTGCAGAACGACACCCTGCAGACCACCCTCACCGCCACCGGCAGCGGCCGTACCGACTTCCAGCTCATCGCCGTGGACAACCTCGGCCGGTCCGACACCGCCTCATACTACTATGTGGTGCATCCGTCGCCACCCACCACGGCCCGCCCCCAAGGCCTGCGCGACGGCATCACCTACCACGAGAACGGTTCCGTGAGCCTGTCGCTCTACGCCCCCCGCAAGAACCATGTCTATCTGATCGGGGATTTTTCGGAATGGGAAGTGAGGGATGAATTCCTTATGAACCGGCACATGACCGGTTCCGACAGCGTCTGGCATTGGATCACCCTGGACGGACTCGCAGCCGGGCAGGAATACGGGTTCCAGTATCTGATCGATGGATCCCTGCGCGTGGCCGACCCCTACAGCGAGAAGATCCTGGATCCCTGGAACGACCAGCACATCTCCAGCACCACCTATCCGGGCCTCAAGCCCTATCCCACGGGCAAAACCGACAACATCGTAGGGGTCTTGCAACCCGGGCGTGCCCCGTACCAGTGGCAGGTGCCCGATTTCACCCCGCCGCCCGCCGACCAGTTGGTGATCTATGAACTGCTGATCCGCGACTTCATCGCCGCCCGCAATTACGAAACCCTCATCGACACCCTCGATTACCTGGACCGCCTGGGCGTGAACGTGATCGAGCTCATGCCGGTCAAGGAGTTCGAAGGCAACCTTTCCTGGGGGTACAACCCCATGTTCTTCACCGCGCTGGACAAAGCCTACGGCACACCCGACGCCTTCAAGCGCTTCGTGGATGCCGCCCACCAGCGGGGCATCGCCGTGGTGTTGGACCAGGTGCTCAACCATGCCTTCGGCCTCAACCCCCTGGTGCGCATGTATTGGGACAGCGCGAACAACCGCCCCGCCGCCGACAGTCCTTATTTCAACCCGGTACCCAAACACGACTTCAACGTCGGGTACGATTTCAACCACGAGAGCAAGGCCACCCAGACCTTCATCGACCGGGTGAACCGCTACTGGTTCGAGGAATACAACATCGACGGCTACCGGTTCGACCTGTCCAAGGGCTTCACCCAGGTGAACACCCTGGGCAACACGGGCGCCTGGGGCAACCGGGACAATTCCCGCATCGCCCTGCTCACCCGCATGGGCAACCGCATCCGTGAGGTGAAACCCGACGCCTACCTCATCCTGGAGCATTTCGCCGCCAACGACGAGGAGGTCGCCCTGGCCAACGCCGGCTTCCTGCTGTGGAACAACGCCACCCACGCCTTCCAGGAAGCCAGCATGGGGTGGACCGCCAGCTCCGATTTCTCCCATGCCCACCACGCCTCGCGCGGGTTCTCCCAGCCCCGTCTGGTCTCCTACATGGAAAGCCACGACGAACAGTGGATCATGCTGAAGAACAAACTCTTCGGCAACAGCAGCAACGCCTCCCACAACGTGAAGACCCTCGAGATCGGCCTGCAACGCCAGAAACTCACGGGTGCGTTCTTCTTCCCGGTGCCGGGCCCCAAAATGCTCTGGCAATTCGGCGAACTGGGCTACGGCGGCGGCCCCAGCGAATGCCTCATGGATAGTGCGGATTGCACCAACAACGTGGGTATTGTGGGTCCCACGGTGGGTCGGGTGGACAACAAACCCATCCGGTGGGAATACCGCGACCATCCCCAGCGCTACAACCTGTACCGCACCTGGGCAGCCCTCATCCATCTCAAAACCGGATACGAGGCCTTCGCACGCCCGGCCACCTACAGCCAGAACATGGGAGGTGCCGTGAAATGGTACCGCATGACCCACGCCGATTTCGATGTATCGGTCATCGGCAACTTCGGGGTCACGTCAACCAACACCAACATCACCTTCAGCCGAACCGGTTCCTGGTACGACTATTTCGAGGGTACCGTGCGCAATGTGGCCACCACCACCGAACCCATCACGCTGGGTCCGGGTGAGTTCAAGATCTACACCACCCTCAAGCTGCCAACCCCCGACCAGGGCATCCTCACCGATGTGGAAGAGCGGGTTGAAACCGACCAGCCCTTGCAAACCGGCTTGCTCGGGGCCTATCCGAACCCCTTCAACCCGGTAACGGTTATCGGTTATCGGCTGTCGGAAGTCGGACAAACCCGCTTGGCGGTCTATGACTTGCTGGGTAGGGAAGTAGCCGTGCTGGTGGATGGCGTCATGCCGGCCGGTTCCCATCAGGTCATGCTCGACGGCCGCAACCTGGCCTCCGGCGTCTATCTGGTGCGCCTGACCACGGGCAACGAATCCTTCACGTCCAAAATCCTGCTGCTGAAATGAACCGCTTCCGCCTGACACTGCTCCTGGCGCTTGCCGCGCCCGCCGTTATGGCCCAAACCGGCTCCAACGTGCCCGATTGGGCCCGCAACGCCGTTTGGTACCAGATCTTCCCCGAACGGTTCGCCAACGGCGACCCCACCAACGACCCCACCCGCGAGCGCATCGGCGCCGAAGCCGGTTGGAGCGTTTCCGAATGGACCGGCGATTGGTACGCCCGCACCGCCTGGGAGCAGAAACAGGGGCCCCGGTTCCGCGATTTCGTCTTCGACCGGCGCTACGGCGGCGACCTGCAGGGCGTGCGCGAGAAGCTGGATTATCTGAAGGCGTTGGGTGTTACGGCCATCTACTTCAATCCCATATTCGATGCCGTTTCCCTGCACAAGTACGATGCCAGCTACTACCACCACATCGACCGGCATTTCGGGCCGAACCCGGCCGCCGACGAACGGCAGATCGCTGCCGAAAACCCCGGCGACCCGAACACCTGGGGCTGGACTTCGGCCGACACCCTCTTTCTCGGGCTGATCCGCGACGCCCACGCCCGCGGCATGAAAGTGATCGTGGACGGGGTGTTCAACCACACCGGGCGCGACTTCTGGGCATTCCAGGACCTGCTCCGCAACAAGCGGAATTCGCCCTATGCCGAATGGTACGACGTGACCGAATGGAACGACAGCCTGCCCGACGGCTTCGACTACCGGGGCTGGTGGGGGTACAAACCGCTGCCCGAATTCCGCGAGACCGACGGCAACCTGCACCCCGGCATCCGCCAGCACATCTTCGCCATCACCCGGCGTTGGATGGATCCCAACGGCGACGGAGACCCCAGCGACGGCGTGGACGGCTGGCGGCTGGACGTGGCCGAAGAAGTCGGCATCCCGTTCTGGCGCGAATGGCATGCCTTGGTCAAGCAGATCAATCCGCAAGCGGTAACCGTGGCCGAAATCTGGGGCGATGCCGCCCGCCACTACATCGCCGACGACCTGTTCGGTGTGGTCATGAACTACCGCGTGGCCAACGCCGCCCACGACTTCTTCCTCACCGGCCGGCGCGATGCGACTTCCTTCTCCCAACGGCTCGATTCGCTCCGTACCGATTTCCCCACGCCGGTCAACGAGGCCATGCAGAACCTGTACGACAGCCACGACACCGAACGGCTGGCCAGCATGGTGGTGAACCGCACCCGCGTGTACAAGGAAAGCAGCAAGATCGAAACGCCCGAAAACACCTATGAGGTCCGCGCGCCCGATGCCGAAGAGTGGACCATCCTGAAACTGATGGCCGCCTTCCAATTCAGCTATGTGGGGGCTCCCATGGTCTATTATGGCACCGAAGCGGGAATGTGGGGCGCCGACGATCCGGACGACCGCAAACCCATGCCTTGGCCCGGCATGACCTTCGACGACGAGGTGAACCATCCGTTCTCGCACCGGCGTCCGGCCGACCCCGTCGCCTTCAACGCCGACCTGCATGCCTTCTATACCACCTTGTTGGGCATCCGCAACCGTACCGAAGCCCTGCGCACCGGTACCCTGGTGCCTTTGGTGGCCGAGGGCGACGTATATGCCTTCGCCCGCGAGAGCCGCACCCAATTGGTGCTGGTCGCATTCAACCGGAGCAGCGAGAGCCGCACCGTCCGGTTCGACCTGGCCCGTTGGCGCACCCTTCCCCGCCGCTGGACCGACGCCCTCAGCGGCGCAACCGTCTCCCGCGATGGCAAAACCGCCTTCAGCGTGCAACTGGCCCCTTACCAGGCGCTCATCCTCATTCCGTAACCCGTACCTTCGGGGATGCCCCTGCATCCCCGATTGTTCAACCGGTTTCTGATCATCACCGCCGGGTTCACCGCCATGCTCATCGTGTGGGTGGCGGTGGCCTACCCGGGCCGCCAACGCGACCGTTTCGCTGAAACGGTGCGTACCGGTACCGACCTGGCCACCCGCTTCTACCCCGCCTGGGATGTACCCGGAGATTCCCTCAGTCTGATGGAATACCGGGGGCGTTGGGTGCTCCTGCAGTTCTGGTCCACCTGGAGCGAGCCGTCCCTGGCCGCCCATGCCGCCCTATCCGCCGAGCACCGGTGGTTGGTGGTAGCCGCATCCGTCCGCGACGACTCGGCCTCCGTAGCCGATTACAGCGCCCGCACCCGGGCCGACTTCCGCTGGGTGCAGGGCACGGCCGCCTTCCAATCCCATCAGGTTCCCGGCGTGCCCACGTTCGTCCTGTTCGACCCGGAAGGAACCCCGGTGGCCGTGGAAGTCGGCCACCCGGATGCCTCCACCGTGGACCGCCTGCGCGCCCTGCTGCCGTGAACACCGGGCTTGGGGCCATAGAGACCCTCCGCATGAGGGACCGCCAGGCGCCGCTCTGGCCCTGGCATGCCGCCCGCCTGGCCCGAGCCGGCCTTCAGCTCCCCGCACCCGCCGTTTGGGCCGCCGCCCTGCCCTTGGGCGACCTGCGCGTCCGCCTTCACGTGCGTCCCGACGGCTGGTCCGTCGAACACGAACCCCTGGGACCGCGCTGGGACGCCCTGCACCTGCATGAGGGCCCCGCGCACGTCAACCCCGCCCCCCAGGTCAAATGGGCCGACCGCGCCGCCTACAGCGCCCTGTATGCCGCTCGGCCGCCCGGCACCGACGATGTGCTGCTGTTCACGCCATCGGGCCACATCAGCGAAACCACCCGCCTCAACCTGGCTTGGTACCGGGGCGGCCGCCTTCACCTACCCGACCACACCTGCGCCCCGCTGCAGGGCGTCATGCGGACCATCCTGCTCGAAACCGGCCCATGGCCCATGGAAACCGGTGCGTACGGGCTCGACCATCTGCTCCAAGCCGACTGGGTGATCGCCACCAACGCCGTGCGCGGCCTGGTGTGGGTGCGGCAGATCGGCGGGCGTACCTGGGAGGCCTTCCCCGAACCGCACCGCACCATCCGCGACCGCTACGAGGAGGCCCTGTTTGGCTGAGCCGCTGCTCTGGTTCGATTCGCAGGACCCGGCCCACCCTTCGGCCGAGCGCTCCCGTCTGGCCACTGTCGCCGGCCCCATCCTCACCATCCGCGATGGCCAAGCCCATTTGGACGACCACCCCATCCCCGGCGGCGCGCGTCCCTTCGAACTGCTCGCCCACCTCCGCGACCGCCATCCCGGGTGGTGGTGCGGCTATCTGGGGTACGACCTCAAGAACGCCCTCGAACGGCTCGAGAGCCGCAATCCGGATCCCGTTGGCGCACCCGACCTCTGGTTCGCCCGTTTCGCATCCATGACCGACCTCGAACCCGGTACCGACCCGCTTCCGCCATCCGGACCCTACCGATTGTCGGAGCCGGTGCCCGGCCTCGACCGCGCCACCTACCTGGATCGGGTGCATCGGGCCCAGGCCGCCATCCGGGAAGGGGAGTGCTACGAACTGAACCTGTGCTATCCGCTCGGCGCCGACTTCCGAGGCGACCCGCTCGGCCTCTACCGGCGGATGCGCCAGGCGGCCGGCGTTCCCTTCGGCGCCTACCTCGACACCGGCGACCTGCAGTTGTGCTGCCTCTCGCCCGAGCGGTTCCTCCGATTCCGGGACGGACGCCTGCGCAGCGACCCCATCAAAGGCACCGCACCCCGCGAATCCGACCCCGCCATCCTGGCCGCCGATGCCAAAAACCGCGCCGAAAATCTGATGATCGTGGATCTCGTGCGGCACGATTTCAGCCGCGTCTGCGAACCGGGGTCCGTGCAGGTGGAGGCCCTGTTCGATATACAGACCTTCGGTACCGTGCATCAGATGGTATCCGTGGTTACCGGCACACCCCGCCCGAACACGCCTCCCGAACACCTGTTGGAGGCCTGTTTCCCCATGGGGTCCATGACCGGAGCACCCAAGATCCGTGCCATGGAATGGATCGAAACGCTCGAACCCTGGCGCCGGGGCGCGTATTCGGGGGCCATAGGCGCCATCGCACCCGACGGCAGCTTCGATTTCAATGTGGTCATCCGAACGGCGGCGGTGCGCAACGGCCGTGCCGTCTATGGGGTGGGAGGGGCCATCACCAGCGATTCGGACCCCCTTGCCGAATGGGAGGAAACCCGCCTGAAAGCCCGCGTGTTCCGATCGGCGGTTACCTGATTTACTTGCCCCAAAGGGGTTGATTTCGGTATATTTGCGGTCTATTTCCAATCCGAACCCCGCCCCGGTCATGAAACAAGGCATCCATCCCGAGTACAACGAAATCACCGTTCAAATGAGCGACGGTACCCAAGTGAAAACCCGTTCCACGATGAAAACCCGTGACGGCGTGTACCGCACCGAGGTGGATTCCAAAAACCACCCGTTCTATATCGGCAGCGAGAAGATGGTCACCACGGCCGGCCGTGTGGATCAGTTCAACAAGAAATACGGCAAGAACAAATAAGTCCGGCTTTCCGATATTCAGGGATGCGTGCAGGCACGCATCCCTTTTTTTTTGCCCATGACACCCGAAATCTTCACGGTCGGTCCCTTCCAGGAAAACACCTACCTGCTGGTGCGTGCCAATGCCGCCTTGCTCATCGACCCGGGGTTCACCACCGAATCGGAATGGGCGCCAGTGCGCGGCCGCTTGGAGCGCGACGGGCTCGAACTGGCGGCCATCTGGCTCACCCATGCGCATATCGACCATGTGCTCGGGGTGGAACGGGTGCTGGCCTGGCGCAAGGTGCCGGTGCGGTTGCATGCCGCCGACCGACCCGTTCTGGAACAGAACCACCTACGCGCGCCGCTTTTCGGCTTGTCTATTCCACCCATGACCTTCGCCACCGAGCCGTTGAGCGGGGAGGGGATGCTTGAGGACGGCCCCTTCCGGGCCGGGCAGCTCAACACCCCGGGGCATGCGCCCGGGCATGTGGCCTTCCATTTCACCGACGAGGGGTATGTGATCGCGGGTGATGCCCTATTCCGGGGTTCCATAGGCCGTACCGACCTGCCCGGCGGCGATTTCGACACCCTGGCGCGCTCCATCCGCACCAAGCTCTACACCTTGCCCGAAGCTACCGTGGTATGGCCCGGACATGGGCCGCAGACCACCATCGGCCACGAGAAAGCGCATAATCCTTACGTTTCGGCCAACCGTTAGCCGTCAGCCGTCAGCCGTTTCAAGCGCTCGATGTCGGCCGCATACTTCTTCTTCGAAATAGACGAGAAGATGGCCAGGGCCTCGGCATAACGCCCCTGTTTCTCATGGATGCGCGCCATGGTCACCGTGCGCACGTTCACCGGCTTTTCGACAGGAGCGGGAGCCGCCTCAAGGGCAGGCTCGGAATCGGCCGATTCGTTCTTGATGCGCTTGCCGCTGGCGCGGGAAAGGCGCGTGATCAGCGTATCGAGGTCGATGCCGAGGTCGGGGCCGGCCGCACCGCGGGCTTCATCGCCGGCCAGGTCGGCCGGCGAGAGGCCCGCGGTGCTCCAGGCGCCGGGCTCCACCGCCAGTAGCGCCGCCAGGCTGGCCGTAGGGCTGCCCGGCGCCTGGAGTGCGGCCGAACGCGCCCAACGGGCGCTTTCGGCCGCACGGCCGGCGGTGGCATGCATCCACGCCAACCATAGGGCACCTACGGGATCGAGCCGGCGCTTGGCTACCGCCTGGGTCAGGTTCGCACAGGCCGCATCCGGATCTTCGGCATGCTGGCGTATATACAGGGCGATGCTGGGCGGTATGGGAAATGTCGGTTCGCGCATGGCTGCCAAGTTACCACCTGCCGACCGAATCGGTGAACAGGTTTTGGGCGATGCGCTCCAACGCCAGGTCCGCAGCCTCCTGCTCCCGCGTGATGGGGTCCTGGCTGGGGTCGTACTCGGCTGTTCCGGTGAACCCCTTGTCCCACAAGGCATTCGCCTCACGCGCATATTTGAAGGATGCCCGAACGGAGATGGTCACCCGATTCAACGCGGCTTCCTCATTCCCTCCGATGCTGAAAGGCCTGCTCCCATAGCCGGTGATGGTGCCATCGAGCACGATGTCGGCCAAGGACGCATCCGACACCAATTGCAGGCGGGTCTGGTTCACGAACCGATCCACCAAGGCCCGATTCAACCGGTCGGGCAGATCGGCCAACCCGCTGCCGCTCCGGTCCTGGAAGAAGGGGATGTAGATGGTGCGCACATCCGCCGGGATGGATACCCCAGTGAACCCGTAGCGCAGGCAACCGCCGGCCACCAACACCAGAACCGCTAACCAGAGTGCGGGATATCTCATTGGCCCAGATCGTATTGGTCGATTTTCCGATACAGCGTGCGCTCGCTGATGCCCAAGGCCTCGGCCGCTTTGCGCCGGTTGCCTTCGTATTTGCGCAGCGATCGCTCGATGAGTATGCGCTCGGCTTCTTCCAACGACGGTATGGCATCCGACTGCTCATGCAAGGGGTCGGGTGTGGCCGGCTCGGGCACACGGATCTCCAGGTCGGGCCGCTCCCGAACCCCCAAGGGAATGTCCCGGTCGGGCATGGGAAGGATACGGCCCGGATCCAGGGGTGTCGCCCGACTCATCTGGCTGTACAGGAATCCACCCAACATCTTTTTCAGATCACCGATTTCGGCCCGGATATCCACCAGGGCCCGGAACAGGAGGTCGCTCTCGCGTCCGTTCGACCCCGCTTCCGATTCATACCCATGCCCATGCAATACGGGAAGATGATCCATGGCCCCGTCGTGCTGCCGACCCTTGAGGTACTGGCGCAGGGTTTCGGCCGTGATGAACTGGGATTTCTCCAATACCACCAATTGTTCGGCCACATTTTTCAGCTCCCGGATGTTACCCGGCCACCGGTACGATACCAGCAACTGCCGCGCATCATCCGAAAAACCCTGAAAGACCGAATCGTACTTGGCTGATGCGTCGAGCACGAACTTCCGGAACATGGGTAGGATGTCCTCCGGGCGCTCCCGCAAGGCCGGTATCCGGATCATGACCGTATTGAGGCGGTAGTACAGGTCCTCGCGGAAGCGGCCGGCCTGCACATCCTTCCAAAGGTCCCGGTTGGTGGCCGCTATGATGCGGGTATCGGTTTTGCGCACTTCGGCCGACCCCACCCGGAAATATTCGCCGTTCTCGAGAATGCGCAGCAGTTTCACCTGCACGCTTTTCGGAGTGTCTCCGATTTCGTCCAGAAAGATGGTGCCCCCGTCCGCTTTTTCGAAATACCCATGGCGGGTTTCATGGGCTCCCGTGAAACTGCCCTTCTCGTGGCCGAACAACTCGGATTCGATGATGCCCTCGGGTATGGCTCCGCAGTTCACAATGACCAAATTCCGGTCTTTGCGCCTGCTCAACCCATGGATGGCCCGGGCCACCACGTCCTTGCCCACTCCGCTTTCACCCTGCAACAAGATGGTGATGGTGGTTGGGGCCACCTGCATCACCTGGCCTACCACTTGGGTCATGGCCGGCGATTCGCCTACGATGCCGAACTTCTGCTGGAATTGCTTTCTATCCATAATGCAAAGGTACCAAATCGGTTTGACGTTCGACGTTCCGACGTCCGCGTGCGCCAGCCCTTCAAGAAGTTTGGGGCTCGGGGCTCGGGGTAATCAATCGTTCTCATGCGCCAGCATATATATAAACCTTCGCCTCCTGCGCCTCCTAAGTGAACTGGTATTTCCTTTACCTCCTGCGCCTCCTAAGTGAACTCTTCTTTTCGTGCGCCAGCCCATATCGAAACCTTCGCCTCCAGCGCCTCCTAAGTGAACTGGTACTTCCTTCGCCTCAAGCGCCTCCCAAGTGAACTCTCCTTAGCGTGCGCCAGCCCATATCCGAACCTGCGCCTCAAGCGCCTCCTAAGTGAACTCTCTTTTATGTGCGCCAGCCCATATCTAAACCTTCGCCTCCAGCGCCTCCTAAGTGAACCAAAAAAAGGGGGCCGACTCGCGTCAGCCCCCCTTCAAATCTCCCAGTAGCAACCGGGTCAGAACCGCAGGGAAATCCCACTGAACGCCGCGCTCAAGCCGGCCCCTTCAGCCGCACCCTTCGCCGTACCGCCCACACTCAGGGTGAAATCCATATTGCGGAACTCCAAGCCCGTACCCGCATGCCAAGTCGTGGACCCGTAGCCCCCTTTCCGGAACCCCGCCCGGATGGGCCACACGCCGAAGAACCGGTACTCGGTGCCCATGGCCATATACATGCGTTTCGCGTTCATCCCCCGGTTGTTGAACCCGGTACCGAAATCCAACGCCAGACCGAAGCGACCCAGGGCCAGATAGGTGCCCAGGTTGAAGGTTCCCGGTAACCCGTAGGTCATTTCGGACAGATCCTGGGGCACGAAATCCTGGTATTTCTCCACGCCGAGCGAATCGTTCAGGAAGGACTCGATGTATTCGTCCTGGTCGCCGCCGAATTCGGCATCCACCCGCTCGGGATCGTGGATGAACCCTTCATACAATACCGTGCCTTGGGCGGCGAACGAGCCGATGCCGTCGCTGAATTTCAGGCTGCCGATATCCGTGATGGATGTCGAGATGAAGAGTTTGCTGTCGCCTTTGCGGAAGCCGTTGAACAGGAAGAAATCGGGCAGGAAATGGTTGCTGATGTCCATTTCCAGGGTGGCTCCCAGATCCAGACCGAACCCGGTGCTGTTCACACCGGCGAAATCGCCGGCCTCCGGTTCGATGTAATCGCCGAATTCGGGGTATTCGCCCGTAGCCACCCGTTCCTCATAGAATTCCTGCATGCCTTCGGCGATGGACCCCAAGGTGTTCACGGTGTAGGCGTAGTCGTGCTGGAGCGAGCCCAGGTCCGACGCCGTGCCTTCCCGCACGGTCAGGGTGGACCGGAAATCCACTTGCTGCAGGGTATGGCCCAGCAGGATCTTGGGTGCCACGCCGGCATAGACCTTCACGTTGCGGCCGAAGAAGAGCTGGTCGGTGCCCCAGACTTGGCGGGCATAGCCCAGGCTGATCTCGGAGAATGCGGCGGTTTCCGTGCCGAAATTGACCGCGCGCCCGTCGCCGAAGACCTCCGGATCCAAGCCCCGGAAGAAGAGGTCGGCCGTGCCGCGGCTGGCATCCATGGTGCCGATGGTCCGGAACCGGTAGGCCACCGATGCGGCCCAGGAATCGGACCTCCAGCTCACCCCGATCGGGGTCACTTCCATACCGAACGCGGCCCGGCTGGATGCGTTCGGGTTGGTGCCGAACCACTCACCCAACATCTCGTCGGCGATCGGCGCGGTGATGGTGGCGCCTGTGGTCAGGTATTTGTTGTAGGTGGAGATGTCCAGCAGCGGACCCCCGGCGGCGGTGGAGAACCCCGTTAGGCC
The DNA here is from genome assembly GCA_024711145.1 of Balneolales bacterium. Lineage (GTDB taxonomy): Bacteria > Bacteroidota > Rhodothermia > Balneolales > HLUCCA01 > JANJTJ01. The sequence continues at coordinate 14,801 of JANJTJ010000006.1, read as the reverse complement.
GATCGACAACCGCGTGTTGCGGTACCGGTTGAGCATCAGGTTCGCCGGATTGATGAAATTGGCGCTGTGGCCGGTCATGTAGGCCGTGCCTCCGCCTCCCATGCCGTGGTTGCGGGGGGTGGTCAAGCGCGGCTGGGCGGTCACGATGGTGGCGATAGCCAGCAGAGGAAGCAGAAAGAGTATGCGTTTCATGGGATGGTTCCTTGTGGCTCAGTTGACGGTCATGCCGGTGGAGAAACGGGCGCGGATGGCGACCGTGATGCCGTCGGTGGCTCGCACGCGCACTTCCTGGTTGCCCGAGGAGTTGATGTGTGCCTCCAACCCCAGATGGCGTGTCCGGTTCAGCTGGTCCAGTTGGGCCTTCGACAAATTGATGGTGAGGGCGCCGATGCGCGCACCCGAAACGAATCCGTTGGCATCTACCGGTGCGGCCTGGATCACGAAATCGGCCTCGGTGGGCAGGGGAGCCTGGGTCACGATTGCGAAGTTCTCATCCAGGAAGCGCAGGTCCAGACCGATCTCCAGCGGCAACCGGTTCTCGTAATCGATGATCAGGGTACCCGCATTCAGTTGCAGGTCGTCTTCGGGTTCGGGCAAGGTGCCGGACAGGTCCATCTTCATGGTATCCTGGTAGTTGGCCGCCGTAAGGGTGCGCAGGGCCAACGGGATGTTGACCGCGATGAAGGGATCGAACCGGACGGGTTTGTTGATGATGCCCCGCTGGTTGTCAGGGTTGATCATGGCCACTCCCACGAACCGGATCTCGTTGGGCAGCTTGTTCAGGAAGTCGGTGATGGTGCTGTTGTTCCGGTCGAACACCACTTCGTCCTGTATCAGATTGCCATCGGGTGAGGGGGTCAGGTCGAATTGGATGAGGTTGCTGTTGGGAACGGGCACCCCGTCGGCGGTGAACGAATGGGTGAAGGTGGACGGCACCTCCAAGGCGCCACCGGCCAACCCGCGCAGGTAGAACCGCTCGCCGCCGGGCGTGGAACCCACGAACGCACCGACCACTTTGGCCGGAACACCGATGTTGCTGGTATAGGCCACCGAGAAGGAGGCATCGGTGAATTCGAGACCTTCCAATTTGTCGGAGAAGTCTTCCAAACCACCCACTTCGATCAGGTTGGCTTCCTCGTCGTTGAACAGGTCCACCCCGGGCGCGCTGCCCGCGGCATCATCATTCAGGTCTACCGTCCGGCTGACGATCACGCCGGTTGCCTGGCGGATGGCCAGGCCGGTGATGCCCACGCTGGCGAACACGTTGTCGGTGGCGCGGATGGTGGCCGGGTTGGAACCGGCACCCTGGCGCATGTCCTCGGTGGTGGCGGCTACCGAATAGCGCACCTCGTTGTTCGGTGCGATGATGCGCGTGTTGGCCAGGCTGACCTGGTAGTTCAGGATCTCGCGGCCGGCCGTGAGCGCCGTGGCTCCGGCGAACGTGATGACCAACGAGTCGCCCACGCCATAGGGCGCCCGCAGGATGGACGGGAAGGATAGCGTGAAGGTCTCGATGCCCAGGCCCATGTTGTTGGCGATGCGGGCGATGTCGATGGTGCCCGATTCCACCTCGATGTAATCGGTGGGTTGGGTGAACAGGAACTGGTCTTCGGCCACCACCACTTCGCCGGCCGTTTCGAACGACTGCGGCCCTACGGCGGCTACCACTTCGGAGGCCACCAGGGCCTGGCCCGACACGTTCTGCACCACCAGCTCGTCCGGCTGGGCTTGCGTGTTCTGGTTGCCCCAGGCGATGGATACATCCACATTCAGGCTCTGCAGCACGGTGCCGGCCGGAATGGTGAGGGTGGAGGTCTGCTGGGTGTTGTGCAGCAGGTTGGTGAAGTTGATGTTGCCCACCGCGGTGGCGCCCGATTTGAGGGCCATGGTCACCGAGCTCAGGTTGAAGCCCAGCCGGTTGGTGAGGGTCACCGAGATGCCCCCGCTGGTGATGGTGGCGCTCACGAAGTAATCCGTGGCCAGGTTGATGTTCACCGGGTTGGGCGACCCGCCGGCCGGCAGGAAGGACCCCGCAGGCACCAACGCGGGGTTCACCCCCGTCAATTGTTGGAAATTGGCCTTACCGAGCCCGTCGGGGCCGGTATCGCTGGCGAAATCGTTGAGCGAGAGCGGACCCACTTCGGCGTTCACCGAGGTCGGATCCACGGTCACATCGGGTACGGCGTCGGTCAGGTCGCCGAAATCGAAGCTTTCATCGAACGAGAGGCTCACCAGCCCGTTCGGGTCCACGCTCAGCAGGGTGTCGATGCCGGATTTCGTGGTATCGATGAGGGCGTTGGCGCCACCCAGGAATTTCAATTCCCGGGATTGCATGAGCGGGATGTCTACCCGCTGATCCGTTTTGAAATCGGGAGATTCGGGAAGTTCGCAGTTGGAAAGAACGAATAGGCTACCCAACAAGAGGAGGTAGTGCCTGGAACGGAGTTGCATGGTGTACGACGTTGGTTGACACCAAAATACAACCCGCCTTCCGCATACCAATGGGCACTTCTACCCAATCAGCGGGGCCAGGTGGAGGGTTCGGCCCGCCAACGGTTCAGCAGGGTCACATCTTCCTGGCGGATGTGGCCCGTTTCCAGAGCCACCTCGATCAGGGTGCTGTAATCGGTGAGGCTGTGGGAGGGTATGCCCAGCTCCTGGAAGCGGGCATGGGCCACATCGAACCCGTAGGTGAACAGGGTGGCCACGCCCAGAACCTGGGCATCCACGAACTGAAGGGCTTCCACCACCGAGAACACGGAACCACCCGTGGAGATGAGGTCTTCGATGACCACGGTCTTCTGGCCTTTTTTCACGCCTCCCTCGATCTGGTTGCCCATACCGTAGGATTTGGCCTTGCTGCGCACATAGGCCATGGGCAGGTTGAGGCGGTCGGCCACCCAGGCGGCATGCGGAATGCCGGCGGTCGCCGTGCCGGTAACCACATCCAGATCCGGATACTCGGATTTCATGAATGCGGCCAGGCGGTCGGCAATGGCGTTCCGGATGTCCGGGTACAACAGGGTGAGGCGGTTGTCGCAATAAATGGGGCTGTTCCAGCCGGAAGACCAGACGAAAGGCTCGTTGGGACGAAGAACGACGGCGTGGATGTCCAGCAAGTGGCGCGCCAGGGTGCGCGCGAAAGCAGCATCAATCAACATGGGCCAAAATACACAGAATCAAGGGAATTCCGGCGATACCGGCCACCAGACCCGCCAGGAGGTCGTCGGCCAGCACGCCGGCCGCACCCGGCAAGGACTGCAGGCGCCCGATGGGGCCCGGTTTCCAGATGTCGAACAGGCGGAAGAGGCCGAATCCGACGAGCAGCACGGGCCAGGTGGTCGGGTCCAACCCCCAGAGCGCGGCCGGAACCAGGGCCAGGGTTTGCCCGGCGAATTCATCCATCACGAAAACGCCCGGGTCGTGCCCGTAGCGGGCTTCGCAGGTGGCCGTGCTCCAGACCGACAGGGCGCACCAGAACAAGGCAAGTGCCGCCAACGCACCCGTGCCACCCGCATGCCAGGTACCAATGGCGAAGGGGAGGGCGGCCAACGAACCCCAGGTGCCGGGGCCGCCGGGCAACCACCCGCTGCCGAACCCGCACCCGATCCAGCGTTTCAGGCCGTCAGGCGCGGCCACGACGGAACAGGCCGCGGTTGTCGTTCACATATTCCAACCCGGTGTACACGGTAACCAGGGCTACCACATACAGCAGCCAGGTGAGCACGCCCCAATCCAGGAACACCCGCGTCCACTCGCCCAAAACCATGGGCAAGGTGGCCAAAAAGCCGCTCAACAGGGCCACATAGAGGAACCCCATCTGGATGAAGGTCTTCACTTTGGCGGAATAGGAGGTCTTCATCACCATGCCGCGTTGATCGGCCAACACCCGCATGCCGGTGACGAAAATGTCGCGCCCCACGATGAGCAGGATGGGCCACCAGGGGAAAATGCCCGGTTCGATGACGGGAAGCACGCAGAAGGCGGCGATGGTCAGGATCTTGTCGGCCAGGGGGTCCAGGAATATGCCCAGGCTGGACTCCACCCCGTACTTGCGGGCGTAGTGCCCGTCGAAATAATCGGTCAGGGCCGCTATGGTATACACCACCAGACTGATGGAACGCCAAATGGGGTCCTCCATCATGTAGAGCACGAAGAAAACTGGTGTCAATACGACCCGGCTGAGCGACAGGGCGTTCGGCAAATAGCGCATCGGGTGCAAGATACGGGAGCGATGCGGTATTTTGCGACACCATGCGCGTGCACATCTTGTCTGTCGGAAACGAATTGCTGATCGGCGATACGGTGAACACCAACGCTTCCCGCATGGGCCGTTGGCTGACCCAGGCCGGACTCACCTGCGCCCGGGTGGTTACCGTCGGCGACGAATACGATGCCTTGACCGACGCCCTCGATGCGGCCTTCCGCCAGGCCGACGCCGTGCTGCTCACCGGCGGGCTCGGCCCCACGCACGACGACATCACCAAATCGGTGCTCTGCGGGTATTTCGGAGTGGAGCTGGTGCGGCACGAACCCACGTTGGTTGCCGTCCGCCGCATGTTCGAACGCCGGGGGCTGGCGTTTCCGCCCTCCAATTTCGCCCAGGCCGACCTCCCCGCCAACGCCGAGGTGTTGCCGAACCCGTTGGGTACCGCTCCGGGATTGTGGTTCGAACACCAGGGCAAACCCCTGGCCGTGATGCCCGGTGTTCCCCGGGAGATGGCCCATCTGATGGAACATGAGGTGATGCCCCGGCTGGTGGCCCGTGCCGGCGGCCGTGCCTACCGCGACCGCTACTACCAGGTGGTCGGCATCGGGGAAAGCACCCTCAGCGATTGGGTGATCGGGCCCGTGGACGACCTGCTGCAACCGGGCCTCACCATGGCCTTTCTTCCGCATACCGAAGGCATCACGCTGCGCATTTCCTCCGTGGCCGACACGCCCGCCCGTGCCGAGGCGGCGCTCCAGCCCCTGGCCACCCGCATCTCCACCAAGGCGGCCGCATACATCTTCGCTTCCGACGCCCACACCCGCCTCGAAACGGCCGTGGTGGCCCTGCTCACCGAAGCGGGCCGCACCTTGGCCACCGCCGAAAGCTGCACCGGCGGGTGGATCTCCAACCTGGTGACCAACGTGCCCGGCAGCAGCGCGGTGTTCCTGGGTGGTGTGGCGGCCTATGCGAACGCCGCCAAAACGGACCTGCTGGACGTGCCGGCAGACCTGATCGCCGCCCACGGGGCCGTCTCCAAAGAAGTGGCCATCGCCATGGCGGCCGGTGCCGCCCGCCGTTTCGGGGCCGATTACGCCCTGAGCACCACCGGTATCGCCGGGCCCGGCGGCGGCAGTGCCGACAAACCGGTAGGCTTGGTCTGGATCGGATTCCATGGGCCCCTGGGCACATTCGCGGTTGAGGCCCGCTTCTTCAAGGAACGCCTGGTCAACAAGGAAAAAGCCGCCCTTACCGCCCTCGACATCCTACGCCGGCAGGTGCTCGGCATTCCGGGCATGCCCTACGACCTTCAGCCCGAATATCCATGATCGGGTGGTTGCTGCTCGTGGGCCTGGCCATGGCCCCACCCGATTCGGCCGTCACCGATTCGTTGCAGCGGTGGGGCACCCACTGGAGCATCGCCGAATGGGAAGCCCGCCTGCACGGGGCGGTCTCGGCACACCTGGGAGGGTACCTGCGGCCGGATGCCGTATGGCTCGACGGCCAAGGTCCGCAAGCCCGCCGCTTCCGGGTGGACGGGCTGGATTGGGCCGATCCCGTCACCGGTTGGACCAACCCCCATCGGCTGCCACACCGCCAGACCGAAGCCTGGACCTACCGTTCCACCGGTCTCCTGCTCGAAACCGACATCCGGATCAAGGACTACCGGGTAACCCGACCCTTCACCTGGATCGATTACGACCAGGCTGCCTACGACCGGCTCAGCACCGACGTGACCCTGGCGGCCAACGCCTCCACACGTACCGGCTATGCCCTACGCTATTGGGGTAAGAACGACAACGGCGAACATGCCGGACGGGTGCAGAGCGGGCGCTACCTCATGGCCCGGGCCTGGCACGAAACCGAATCCGGCTGGCGGCTTACGGCTACCGGGCATTTCAACGGGCTGCAGACCAGCGAACCCGGCGGGTACACCCTGTTCGACTACATCCCCGAAGCCAGTGTCCCCAACGATTTCGCGGGGCGGGCTTCCGTGCGGCAACGGGTGGTGCAGCTCACCGCCGAAAAAGACGCCTGGCGCCTGGGCCTGCACCAGAGCGACTACCGCCGCTTCTACAAAAGCACCACCGACACCACGTTCTGGCGGTATCGGGGCGCCGGTGCGTATCTCGACCATACCACCGCCCGGGGACGCCTCCGCCTCGACTCGCGCCTGGCCGCCGACGCCTGGTTCACCGACCCCGAGCGCGACCGGTCACTGCCGGTTGCCGGTTGGACCCGCCTGCATGCCGCCCAGGTCATGACGTATCGGTTCTTCCGTGCCGGTTATGATGTGGAGACCCGCAGCCGAGGTGGCACAGCCGCTTGGATACATGCCGGCGTGGATTTAGGCTGGGCACAGGTCACGGCAGCCACGGGAAGCCGTCATCGTGGGTTGCTGCAAGCACCCATAACCCTCACACGGCTAGATGCCGCCGTGCAGGCATTCGGGCTTCGATTCGGAGCCCACGCCGACAACCGTAACGAGGTGGGCGGCAGTGCGGCTTACACCCACACGGGTGCCACCTGGGAGTGGGGAGCGGGCTCTACCGTGCAGGCCCGAACCGACGACAGCCGGTTGGGTCCACGTTACTGGAACCGGGCCAACATACACTGGAAAGGCTACCTCTTCAACCGGGCCACCTATGTGAAAACCGGTTTCACGGGTACCTGGGTGCCATTGTCGTACCGGGCACCCACCTACGATCCGGCCATGGACCATTGGACCGCCTGGAACCCCGCCTCCGCCCTCATTCCGGCCTTCATGCGGTTGGATTGGGACCTGAGTGCGCGGGTGCGCAACGCCTTCGTCATCATCCGCTGGGAACATCTCAACCAGAATGCCGGCCAATTCGGGTACCAGGAAGTCGCCGGCTACCCCATGCCCGGCCGCCAACTGCGCTTCGGGCTGCGGGTGATCCTCAGGGATTAGTACTACGGTACTACGGTACTACGGTACTACGGTACTACGGTACGATAGCTCGGGACAAGGCGCGGCGCAGGTTATACAATTCCCGAACTACCTGTAGTGTCAATCTTTTCGCTGGTTCGCATGCCTCGGGTCCGACATATCCCAATTCCGTAGCCAATTGCAATTGATACTCCAGTTCCAACGCCGAGCCGTGGGCGATTTCCACAAACCGGATGAACTCCTTGGGGCTGTCTCGTGACCCACCCTCGGCCAAATTGCACGGAATTGATATGGCCGCTCTTCGCATCTGATTGGTCAATCCGAAGCGCTCGCTTATTGGAAATGAAGCCGTGGTCGAATGAATCAACAACGTCAGTTCATGCCCATGTTTCCAAACATCCAATTTCTTATGGTTGTGCATGTGAATTCCTCCTGCAATCAAGAGGCATTCCACCCGACTACCTGACACATCAAAATCAATTTCCTGAACGATTCTTTACCGTAGTACCGTAGTACCGTAGTACCGTAGTACCGTAGTACCGTAGTACCGTAGTACCGTAGTACCGTAGTACCGTAGTACCGTAGTACCGTAGTACCGTAGTACCGCTAATGCGTCGGCTTATCCGGCAGGGGGGCCGTGCCGTGGGCTTCGCGATACACCCGTTCCATGTAGCTGTCGAGCAGGTGGCGTACGCGGCCCGCATCGGCGGAGCGGACGATGAACCCGATGTGGTTGGGCTCGGTCATGGTCCACACGATTTCCGGATCGGTGTAGCCGCTGGTATCGGGGTGCTCGGTGTTGGCCAGGGAGACGAGGATGCCGGCGGGGCGGTAGTCCGGTTCGGGTGCCTGGTAGGGCTTTCCGGACGCCGCGGCCGATTCGATGCGGGCCCATTCGGCCCATAGGTTGATGCCGGTGGCCGCTTCCACCATCTCGTTGAGGTGGGCGCCGCCCACCCGGGAGGAGGTCTCCAGGAAGTAGTACTTCCCATCCTCATGGCAATGGATGAATTCGGTGTGACTGGCGCTGTGCCGCATGCCGAAGGCCGCCATCACCTGTTTGTTGAGGTCCTGCAGGGGTGCCCAGGCCGGATCCTGCGTGGAACAGGTGGCCGATCGGAAGATGCCGCCTCCGTGGGCCACCTCGAAGGGGGTGTTGAGATACCGCGATACCCAGGCGAAACGGACTTCTTTGTCGAAGGTGAGGGCATCCACATGATAGACGTCGCCGGGTTTGAACTGCTCGAGCAGGAACCCATGTCGTCGGTCGCCCAAGGCATGGATCAATCCCCATAATTCATCCTTCCCATGCACTTTGCGGATGCCCATGGCCGATGCTTCGCTGCGGGGTTTGAGCACCCAGGGCGCAGGCACGGTGTCGGCGAAACGGTTCACGTCCTCGTCATGGAACAGGGAGGTGAAGGTGGGAACCGGTATGCCGGCATCGGCGGCGCGTAACCGCATGGCCAGTTTGTCGCGGAAGTAGCGGGCCGTGGTCTGCCCCATACCCGGTATGCGGAACTCCTCCCGGAAGGCGGCCGCTTTCTCCACGTCGAAATCGTCGAGGGCCACGATGGCGTCGATCTTCTTGCTCCGCATGAGCCAGGCCAACCCCTTGATCATGTCGCCGATGTTCTCGGGCGTATTCTCGTCTTTTTCCAGGTAGAAGACCTCGTCTATGCTTTCCCAGGGCCAGGCTTTGGCCTTCAGCTTGGCATGGGTGAGCAACAATACCGTATGCCCCTCGGCCTTCAGCGCCCGAAGGAAGGGTTGCCCTTTGAAATAGAAGCTGACGCACAGGAAGGTCATTGGGACTTTGGGTCTATGGGACTTTGGGACTTTGGGACTGTGGGACTGTGGGACTGTCCACTGTCCACTGTCCACCAATTCAGAAGGAGGCGGAGGCCCCAGCCGGTGGCGTTTTTGTGACGGCCGAATTCGGTGTCGCCGTAGGCTGTGCCGGCGATGTCGATATGGGCCCAGGAGGGGTGGTTGCGGGTGAAGACCTGCAGGAATTTGGCGGCGGTGATGGCGCCGGCTACGGGCTTTGCGCCGATGTTGCGGATGTCGGCCACGTCGCTGTGCAGGTCGTCGGCATACACATCCCACAGGGGCAGGCGCCAGACGCGCTCGCCTGCCGTTTCACCGGCTTCGGACAAGGCCCGGGCCAGGTGGTCGTCGGTGGCGAAAAGGGCGGCCGCCTGGGGGCCCAACGCCCGTATGGCCGCCCCGGTGAGGGTGGCCAGGTCCACGATGTGGTCCAGGTCGGGGTGGCGTTCGGTGATCCAACTGAGGGCGTCGGCCAGGATGAGCCGACCTTCGGCGTCGGTGTCGGCCACTTCGATGGTTTTGCCCAGGTGGCTGCCGATCACATCGCCGGGCCGGTAGCTGCGGGCATCCACCAGGTTGTCGGTCAGGGGTATGGCACCTACCAGATGCAGGGGCAGGCGCAGGTCGGCGGCGGCTTCGAAGGCGGCCACCACGGTGGCGGCACCGGCCATGTCGCTGCGCATGTGCATCATGCTGTCGGTGGGTTTGATGCTGTACCCGCCGCTGTCGTACGTGACCCCCTTGCCGATCAAACCGATCTTTTTGCGGATTTCCGGACCTTTGTATTCCAGCACGAGGAACCGCGCCGGGTGCTCGCTGCCCCGGTTGACGGCCAGCAGGGCGTGGAACCCGGCGGCTTCGAGCCCGGTCTCGTCCCAGACTTCGCAGGCGAAGCCGTGGTGGTCGGCGCTTTGGCGCACGGTTTCGGCGAAACGGCCGGCCTGCTTGAAATTGGAGGGGGTGTTCACCCGCTGCATGAGGCCGCGTTGGGCGGCGGCCACGGCTACGGCCCGCCGCACGGCAGCCCTGCGCTCCGGGGTTTCTTCCAAGGCCACCACGATGCGCGCGTCGGGGTCGAGCAGGGGATGGGGCGCTTGGGTATCGGTCTTCAGCAGGCCTACGGGCACGGCGGCGGTGAGCAGGCCGTTCACGGCGGCTTCCAGATGGTCGGGCTGCGCCAGTTCCACGCCCAGTTCGGTACCCAAGCCGGCGCGGTTGGCATGCGACCATTTCCGATAGGCCCGGTACACGGCTCCGAATCCCTCGCCGGTGATGGGCACATCCGCCGGACGGACCACCCGCTCCGGCATCATTTCCGAAAATTCGATTCGCATGGACATTTCCTATATCAATCGGTGAACAGCCAGGTGGCCGCGCTGGGGAACTCGGCCCCCCAGGCCGCCTCGTTATGCTGGCCATCGGGATGGATGGACAGCCTGAAGGTGATGCGGTCCGCCACGGATGCCGAGGCCTTGGCGAACGCGTTCAGGTGGGGCACCATGTCGGACCCCTCGCACCCGCCACCATAGGCGTAGATGCGCCCGCTGAAACCGGGGGTCTCGCGGATGAACCGCCCCGGCAGCTCGGGCGACACCCAGAAGCTGGGGGAAAACAGCATCAGGCGCGAATACACCTGCGGAAACAGGCAAGCGGCGTACAAGGAGACCAACCCGCCCATGCTGCTGCCCCCGATGCCCGTGTTGTCCCGGTCGGCCAGGGTGCGGAAGCGGGCATCCACATAGGGTTTTAGGGTTTCGGCCAGGAAGGTGGCATAGGCCTCGCCGTCGCCCCGGCCCAGGCGGGTCTTCATGCTGGGTGTGAACTCGGCGATGCGCTCGCGTTCGGCATGGTCTATGGCGATCACGATGAATTCGGGTCCGCCGGCCGCGGCGATTTCGGCCAGGTGGGTGCGCAGTTCCCAACTGCCGAACGGGGCGAAATCGTCGAACAGGTTCTGCCCGTCTTGCAGATACAGGACCGGATAGCGACGATCGGCTTCGGCATAAGAAGCGGGCAGTAGGGCGGCGATGCGGCGGGTTTTGATGAGCTGCGGTATTTCGAACCGCTCGTCGATCACCTGGACGATGGGATGCATGGTCGTGAAAATACGGGCTATCTTCCGGCCATGAGCATGCGCTATGTCCTTCGCGAAGGGGTGTCCGGTTTCCGCCGGGCCCGTCTGGCTTCTTTCACCTCGGTGCTGGCCCTCACGTTGGCCGTGCTGGTGGTCGGTGTGCTGGCCCGGGTGGGCTGGAACAGCTACGATCTGGCCCGAACCCTGCGCGACGAGATCGACATGGAGGTGTACCTGGCCGAAGGCACCCGCGAGGAGCATCGTACGGTCGGTCTGGCCTTGCAACGCCTGCCCATCGTGGCCGGGGTCACCTACATCAGCCCCGATTCGGCGGCGGCCCGGTTCAAGGCCGATTTCGGCGCCGAGGGCACACCCTTCGCCGACCTGGATTTCCTGCCGGCGTCCTATGTGCTGGATCTGAAACCGGATGTGCCCGTGGACAGCATCGCGGCGGCCATTCCGGCCATCCGCGCACGCCAGGGGGTGGAAGATGTGAGTTTCAACCTGGAACTGGTCCGTCTGATCGAGAACCGCATGGGTACCGTGTTCCGGGCCGGGGCGGGTGTGGCCGCCCTCATCATCCTGGTGGCCTTGGTGTTGGTGTTCAACACCATCCGCCTCACCATCTATGCCAAGCAGGGCATCATCCGCGCCATGAAACTGGTAGGTGCCACCCAGGGCTTCATCCGGCGGCCTTTCCTCATCGAAGGGTTGGCCCAGGGCCTGTTGGCCGCAGGCATCGCGGTAGGAGGCACCTGGGTGCTGCTGGACCGTGCCGTGCCCGCCCTGCTGCAGGTGACGCTCACCTGGCCTCTGGGTACCTGGTACTGGCTGGTGGGCGGAATGACCGCCTTCTCCCTGGTATTGGGCCTGCTCGGCAGTTGGTGGGCGGCCCGGCGGTTCATCGCCGCCACCCATATCTCACGCTGAACCGGTTTTCAGCTCCGACTTTCGGGTACAGGTTTCCGGGTTCTCGCACTCGCCGTAGAACTGCAGGCTGTGCGATTCGATCTTGAACTTGTGGATCCGGTTCATCAGGGTCTGGATCTCGAGTATGCGGGGATCGCAGAACTCCACCACGGCACCGCATTGGCGGCAGATGATGTGGTCGTGCTGGCGGTACCCGTAGGCCCGCTCGTAGTAGCTCTGGTTCTTTCCGAACTGGTGCCGCTGCACCAACCCGCACTCCACCAACAGATCCAGCGTGTTGTACACCGTGGCCCGCGAAACCCGCGATCCGGTATTCTTCATGCGGAAATACATGGCGTCCGCATCGAAATGCCCGTCCGATTTGTAGGTCTCTTCCAACACCATGAACCGCTCGGGGGTTTGGCGGTGGCCGTGTTCTTTCAGGTAGCTCTTGAAAAGCTCCTTGACCTCTTCGATCGTATCCTTATGTGCCGGAGATGCCATGCGCGGAATATACGGATTCGTATCTTCGCGACCGGTCGTCCATTCGCCAACCCGCAATCCAACGAGTCAACGCCATGCCCATCGTCACCGGCTTCGACACCATCGCCGAACTCTTCCACAACCTGTCGCTGCACTGGCACGGGAAGAACAAGACGGCCTTCGCGTACAAACCCACGTCCAAGGATCCCTATGTGACCATCGATTGGGATACCTTCGCGCAGGATGTGTACGCCTTGGGCGCCTGGTATCTGGAACAGGGCGTGAAAAAGGGCGACCGCGTGGCCATCCTCTCCGAAAACCGCTACGAATGGGCCGTGATGGACATGGCCTTGCAGGTGGTGGGAGGGGTGAACGTGAGTCTGTACGCCACGCTGCCGGCCAACCAATGCGAATACATCCTGAAGGATTCGGGAAGCACCATCTTCTTCGTGTCCAGCCAGATCCAGCTCAAGAAGGCCTTGGACATCAAGGCCGCCTGCCCGGACATGGTCACCGTGGTGGCCTTCGACCGCCCGGCGAACGCGGCCATGCTGGACCATGATTTCGTAGTGCTCTGGGCCGAGGTGATGAAGGCCGGCAAAGCCGTGAAAGACCAGCACATGGCCGAGATGAAACGCCGCATCAAGGATACCAAGCCGGGCGACCTGTGCACCCTCATCTACACCTCGGGGACCACGGGCGAACCCAAGGGGGTCATGCTCACGCACGACAACCTGGCAACCAACATCAAGGCGGCTCATCAGATTCTGGCCATCGGCCCCGACGACCGGCACATCTCCTTCCTGCCGCTCTGCCACAGTTTCGAGCGCATGGGCGGGTTCTATACCATGATGTCGGCCGGCACCGAAATCTACTATGCGGAAAGCGTGGACACCGTGTCCAAGAACCTGCTCGAGGCCAAACCCACCATCATGATCTCGGTACCCCGGTTGTTCGAGAAGATCTACAACCTGGTCATGAAAAGCATGGAAACGGCGCCGCCCGCCCGCAAACGCCTGTTCAACTGGGCCATGGGCGTGGGGCACCGGTATGCACGGGGCGAACGGGGTATGGTGGCCCTACAGCACACCGTGGCCGACCGCCTGGTCTTCTCCAAGCTCCGGGCCCGCACCGGCGGGCGGGTGCATCTCTATGTTTCGGGCGGGGCGGCCCTGCCGGCCGACATCGGCAACTTCTTCGCCGCCGCCGGCATGCGCATCACCGAAGGTTACGGCCTCACCGAAACCTCACCCATCATCTCGGCCAATCCCTTCAACAGGCAGCGGTTCGGCACCGTGGGGCATGTCATATCGGGCGTCACCGTAGCCATCCAACGCGTGAGCGACCAAAAGATCATCGCACAATTGTCGGGCGACGACTATCCCAGCTCCCTGAACAGCGAGGAAGGCGAGATCCTGGCCAAGGGTCCCAACATCATGAAAGGCTACTGGGGCAAACCCGAAGCCACCGCCGAAGTCATCGATGCCGACGGCTGGTTCCACACCGGCGACATCGGCCGGTTCAACGACGGGTACCTGCAAATCACCGACCGCCTCAAGCACATGCTGGTGAACGCCGGCGGCAAGAACATCTACCCGGGACCCATCGAAGACCTCATCAAGAGCTCCATCTGGGTGGACCAGGTCATCGTGATCGGCGAAAAACAGAACTACATGGCCGCCCTGGTGGTGCCCGATTATGAGATGATGCGGGCCTGGTGCCGCAGCAACGGCCTGAGCGCCGACACCGAAGCCGAGCTCGTGCGCGTGCCCCAGCTCCAGGAACTGGTCGAGAAGGAAGTGAAGGAGTTCAACAAGCAGCTGGCCAGCCACGAGAAGATCCGCAAAGTGCGGCTGCTGGACACGCCCTTCACCGTGGACAATGGGCAGATGACCCCCACCCTCAAGGTGAAACGCAAGGTCATTGGCCAGGTCTATGCCGACCTCATCGCCGAGATCTACTCGGACGACATTCCCTAGAACGTGTACCCGATAGACAGATCCACGCGGCGGGCGTCGTTCTTGTAGGAGCCGCGGTCGGTGAGGGTGGCGATGCGAAGGCCGTAGGCGCCACGAACCGTGTAGGTGCTGTCCACGCTGGAATATACCCGCCGGCCCTGGTGGTCCTGGCGGTAGGTGTGGGTGAGCGGCGTGAAGGGGAAGACCGGGTTTGATGTGGTGATGCTCAGCGGCAGGTTGCGCCAGTCGTAGGTAGTGCCGGTGATGCCACTCCCGCTGTTCAGATTCCCGTTGCGGTCGTAGGTCGGGTTCAGTTCAAGCCCGAAGGACTCGTTATCCCAGATGTAGCTGAGTCGGTAGGTGCCGGACTCATATGCGTACTCGAAATCAACCGCCTCCGTCCCGTTCTGGCGGTTCATCTGGGTG
>JANJTJ010000126.1 GCA_024711145.1 Balneolales bacterium | reverse complement strand
AGCAGGAAGATCACGATCAGCAGGAATTTCTCGCGCCCGCGGAACCGTTCGGTGAGCACCGCCATGCCCCGCTGCAACACGCCCGAATGCGTGAACACCCGCAGGAAGGCCCCGATCATCATGATCATGAAAATGATGTCTATGGCATCGTACACGCCCCGAACCGGCGCCATGAGCACATCCACGGGCGACTGGCTGGCCGTCGGCATTTCCCGGTAGGTACCCGGTACTTTTACCGGCCGGGTGAGGTCGCCCTCGGTGAACCGCGCCAACTCCATGGGCATGGCCAATGAATCGAGCACGGCCTGGGTGGCCGGCACCACGGTTCCGTCCGATATGCGGAAAACACCCGCATCGGCATCGTAGGTGAGGGTGTCGTATTGCCCCGCCGGAATGAACCAGGTGGCTGCGGCCGCCAAAACGACCACGGAAAAGACCAGGGTGAGCGGGGATGGAATGCGCATGATGGGCGCCAATGTAGCTACATTTCACCCATGCGTCGTGAGTCCTGGCCGGTGGCGAAGTCAGCCGGCTTGTCCGCCATTCTGATGGGCGTACTGGTGATCCTGGGTTGGATTACGGATACCCCCATGCTCAAGTCCTTGCTCCCCGGGTTCCAAACCATGAAGGTGAACACGGCCCTGATGTTCATCATGGTTGGATGGTGGCTCCTGAAACCGAACGTCTGGTTGCCTTGGATTCTGGGCGTATTCGCCACAATTCTGTTCATCCAGAGTCCGCTCGGGCTCGATTTCGGGTTGGACCAACTCCTGATCGCCGACCAGGGCGGAGGCCTCTACCCGGGCCGACCGGCCCAACCCACGGCCTTCGCGTTCATGGTGATGGCGGTTGCCATGGCACGGCCCGGCCGCGTCAGCCAATGGCTGCTGCATGGTGTCACCCTGCTGGGTTTCGTATCCATACTCGGTTATCTGACCAACGAGCCGGAACTGTACACCATCGCCTCGGCCACGTCCATGTCCATTCCGGCTTCCGTAGGGCTGCTGGTGCTGAGCATTGGGGTGGCATTCTACCAACCCAATCTAGGCCTGCTGGGTGCGTTTACAGGAACCGGCCTAGGTGCACGCGCCGCTCGTGAAATGGCGCCGGCGCTCATCGGGTTCGTGCTGCTTTCCGAAGGCATGCGGGTGATCCTGTTGCGGGCCGGCTACACCGCCGAAGGGTTCGGGTCCGCCTTGCAGATCCTGGCCATCGTGGTGTTCGTGCTGTTCCTCATCCGTAGGGTGGCGCGGCAATTGAATGCGTCGGATTCCGAGATCCGATCGCTCAACCGGAATCTGGAACGCAAGGTGGCCGACCGCACCGCCGAATTGCAACGCAAAAACGCCCAATTGCTCGATTTCACCCACATCATCTCCCACAATCTGCGGGCGCCGGTGGCCAACCTGGTCAGTATCGCCAGCATGCGGAATGCCCTGTCGGACCCGCACGAGCTCGACGAGTTGCAGGCCATGCAAGACCAGGTGGTCCACAATCTCAGAACCACGCTCGACGACCTGACCAATGCGCTCAAGGTGCAGCAAAGCCGCGACCTGAACACCGAACCGCTGGAGTTCGCCTCCATGCTGGATACCGTGGCGGCCAATCTGTCGGGCATCATCCGGGCGGAATCGGCCGAACTGACTTCCGACTTCGGCGCGGCTCCGGTCGTCGTCTTCAACCGCTTCTATCTCGAAAGCATCCTGCAGAATCTGGTGGGCAACGCCCTCAAGTACCGCCACCCCGACCGCAAACCGACCATCCACCTGCGCAGCCACCACGAGGGCGACTCCATCATCCTGTCTGTGACGGACAATGGCGTGGGCATGGACCTGGCCCGACATGGCGCCAAACTGTTCGGCTTCGGCAAAACCTTCCACGACCACCCCGACGCCAAAGGGATCGGGTTGTACATGACCCGTTCACAACTGGAAGCACTCGGCGGGCATATCTCCGCCGAAAGCGAGGTCGGTATGGGAACTACGTTCCGTCTGGTCTTTCCGGCTTCGGCCTGAACGGGACCGACAGCAGCTCCACCACCGACTCGGTGGTCTCCGGTTTCATGTGGGTATCCACGCCATAGACCCATTCCTCCCGCTCCATCACGCGGAACGTGCCGAACAGACGGTCCCACACGGAAAAGATGTTGCCGTAATTGGAGTCGGTCCAGGGCATTACAAAATGATGATGCACCTTGTGCATGTCGGGCGATACGATGAACCAGCTGATGGCCCTATCCAATCCCTTGGGCAGCTTGATGTTGGCATGGTTGAACTGGCTGAGCACCACGCTGAGCGATTGGTACAGGAAGACCATCCACATGGGTGTGCCCAACACCAGCACGGCCAAGGTGGTGAACACGAACCGGATGACCGACTCGCCCGGATGGTGGCGGTTGGCCGTTGTGGTGTCCACCTGCTGGTCGGTGTGGTGTACCAAATGGAATTTCCACATCCAGGGGGTCTTGTGCTGGATCCAATGGGCGAACCAGGCGGAGATGAGGTCCAGCAGCATGAGCCCGGCCAAGGCGTGTAGCCAGAGGGGCAGGGCCGGCAGCCAGTGGAACAGGCCGAAACGCTCGGCCGCCGTCCAATCCGCCGCCGCAAGCAGCAGAAAGGCCAGCGCGAAGTTCACCACCACGGTGGTGGCCGTGAAGAACAGGTTGAGCAAGGCATGGCGCCCGCGGCGGTAGGAGAACCGGAACAGGGGTCCGGCACTTTCCCACAACCAGAAAAGCCCGATACCCCCGACCAGGATGGCCGCCCGATGCGCCGAAGGAATGTTTGAGAAATACTCGATGACTGATTCCATACCGCGAAAGTACGATGTACTTTGCCAGCATGAACTCCCCCGTACGCCGCGCCATGGTCATCGACGACGACCAGGTCTACAGCATGATGATGCGCAAGCTCATTGCGATGCATCAACTCTGCTCCGTGGTGGATTACTACCGCAACGGCCGCGAGGCCATGAACCACATGGAAAAGATCCGTTCCGACTCGGACCTGGCCCCGGATGTGATCCTGCTGGACCTCAACATGCCGGTGATGGACGGGTGGCAGTTCCTGGAGCAGTTCACCCCCATGGTGGCCGAATTGGACAAACCGGTACGCATCTACCTGGTCAGTTCGTCCATCGATCCGACCGATATCGAGCGGGCGCGGGGTATCGATTCGGTAGCCGACTACAAGATCAAGCCGGTCTCGGTAGACGAGCTGCGGGTCATGTTCGGGCTGGCCGCCTGAGGCCTGCGCCTCACTCCTCCACGATCTCGATATCCTCGGCCTCCACTTCCTTCTCGTCGCGGCCGTCGGTGCGTTCCACCAGGATGGTCGCCTCGCCTACCATCAGCGCGATGAACGAGATGGCCGACAGGAACGGTGCCAGCAGTATCATCCCCCCCACGCCGGCGGCACCCACCGTGAGCGGCATCTCCAACAAGACCTTCCCCTTTTTGTTCTTGATGGTGAGACGGCGCACATTCCCCTCCTGAATGAGCCGACGCACTTCCTTGAGCAGTTCTTTCCCGTTGATTTCTATGGTTTCGAAGATGGAATTGGCCATGGTGGTTCGGATTTCGGAACGTTAGTTTGATAGGATGACGTAAGATAGCGGCGTTTGCCTCCTCCATACGGAAGAACCTCATCCGGGAAACTTCCGTGCTCAGCCAAATCGCTTGCGCCTCCACCTACGGGGTAGACGCGCACCTAATCCAAGTCGAAACCAATATAGCTTTCGGGCTCCCGAAATTCGTGTTGGTAGGCCTGCCCGACCGGGCCATTTCGGAATCCTACAACCGCATCGAGTCGGCCGTCAAAAACTCCGGCTTCACCTTCCCATATGGGCGGGTGACGGTAAACCTGGCCCCGGCCGACCTTCACAAAGAGGGCTCGGCCTTCGACCTGGCCATTGCCGTCGGCCTGTTGGCGGCCAGCAACCAGGTGCGTCCCGACGACCTGGCCTCCACCGTCATTTTGGGAGAACTGGCCCTGGACGGCGCCCTGAGGCCGGTACGGGGGGTATTGAGCATCGTATTGGAAGCGCGGGCCCGAGGCTACGACACCGTGCTGGTACCGGCCGACAACGCCGTGGAAGCCGGTGTGGTGGAAGGCATACGGGTGGTGGCGGCCAAGACC